>NZ_CP138988.1:1372500-1522500 GCF_044594215.1 Olleya sp. R77988
GATCAATTGGGATTCATCTTGATATTACAGAACTAAAAAATTTAGAAATTCAAAAAGAAAAGCTTTTAGAAAAACTAGGAAAAAGTAATGACGAGCTTCAAGAGTATGCACACATTGTATCACACGATTTAAAATCACCTTTACGTAGTATCTATGCGTTAGTAAGTTGGCTTAAAGAAGATAATAAAGGAAAGTTAGATAATATTAGTCTACAAAACATTTCACTAATTGAAACAACATTAGAAAAAATGGAACAACTAATAACAGATGTTTTAAATTATTCAAGTGTAGGATCAGATAATACAACTAAAACAGATGTAGATTTAAATAGTGTGGTAAGCGAGCTTATAACAATGTTGTACGTTCCAGATCATATAGAAATTAAAGCATTAAATGTATTACCAAATATTAAAGGAGATAAAACAAAACTGCAACAGCTATTTCAAAACTTAATAAGTAATGCAATTAAGTTTATTGATAAAGACAAAGGAAGTATAATAATTGATGTAGACGATTTTAAAAGCCATTATAAGTTTTCAATCCAAGATAATGGTATTGGAATTGATAAAAAATTCCATGATAAAATATTTAAAATCTTCCATGCTTTAAAGAAAAATAAAGATTCTACTGGAATTGGACTCTCTATTGTTAAAAAAATTGTCGATTTACATGAAGGTGAAATATGGTTGGATAGTGAGCCTAATATAGGAACTACTTTCTATTTTACATTAAAAAAATAATAATGAAAACAGTCCAGATAAAAAAAAGAAAAAATCAAGATTGGGAATATTTGTCTCCTAAAATAGACTTAAAAAAACCATTAGTTTTAGTTTTAGGTAACAGATATATGCTTGAAGACGATTTAATATACGCTCAAGTTAAAGGATTGTTTCCAGATGGTCATATCGTTTTTGGATCTACAAGTGGAGATATTACTGCAGAAGTAGTAGATGATGAAAGCATTACAATAACAGCAATAGAATTTGAAAAAAGTACGTTTCAAATAAAAACAAGTAACGTTTTAAACGCAGATTTAGATAGTTTTAAAACAGGAAAAGACTTAGTCGGAGAGTTTTCAACAGAAAATTTAAAACACATTTTTGTAATCTCAGAAGGTAGTTTTATTAACGGAAGTCAGCTTACAAAAGGTATGAATGCTGCAACACAAAATAATACACTAATTACAGGTGGACTATGTGGTGATGCTGCACGATTTGAAAAAACAGTAGCAGCTTATAACGAAAACCCAAAACCTGGCGAAATTGTAGCAATAGGATTTTATGGAGATACTTTTGAAGCCTCATTTTCAATACATGGTGGATGGACACCTTTTGGACCAGAACGTATAGTTACAAAATCTAAATCTAATATCTTGTTTGAACTAGACAATAAGCCAGCACTAGATTTATATAAAAAATATTTAGGAGAAAAATCTAAAGAACTTCCTGGAGCTGCTTTATTATATCCTTTAAATGTAAAATCTGAAGATGAAGAGCAGTCATTTGTACGTACTATTTTAAATATAAATGAAGACGATAATGCTATGATTTTGGCTGGAGATATTCCAGAAAACTCTAGAGTACAATTAATGATGACAAATGTAGATAATATTGCAAATGCGTCTGAACGTGCAGCAAGACAAGCATTAGAATTAAGAAAAAACAAACCACAGTTAGCATTATTGGTTAGTTGTATTGGTAGAAAATTAGTACTAGATCAACGTGTGGAAGAAGAAATAGAAGAAGTAGTTGATGTCATAGGTAAGGACACCACAATTTGCGGTTTTTATTCTTACGGAGAAATTGCTCCTTTTCATGGCGAAACAAACTGTCAATTACATAATCAGACTATGACTATAACGCTAATAAGCGAATAATGAACTCATTACTAAAACGTCAAATACGCAAATATTTATCTAAAGATCTAGCAGAAAGCGATGATATTAAAAAGTTTTTAGAGGCTGTAAATAGTTCTTACATTACATTTGATAATCAATTTGCAATGCAACAACGTGCTATGACAATTAGTTCTGAAGAGCTGTTTGAGGCAAATCAACAACTAACCCAAGAAGCAAAAGCACAACAAGACGTTATTGATAAATTAAAACGTGTATTAGACACTCTTAAGTTTTATAATTTACCAGATAATAAAACTACAGAAAACATAGAACTTGATGGCTTAAAATTAGTCGATTTTATTGACAATCAAACCAAAGAGATAGTACAAATAAACAAGCAAAGAGAAACCTTATTATCAGAGTTAGCACATCAAAATCAAGAGCTTAGCGATTATGCGCACATGGTATCTCACGATTTAAAATCGCCTTTACGTAGTATAGATACTTTAACTGCTTGGTTAAAAGAAGATTACGAAGCATTGTTTGATGATAATGGACAAAAGACATTAAACCTTATTAGAAATAATGTAGAAAAAATGGATACTTTGATTAATGGTATTCTAGAGTATTCTACAATTGGAAAAAACCAAATAGAAATTTATGATGTAGATATAAACAAGTTAATAATAGATATAGAAAAAATACTTCAAATACCTAAACATATAACTTTAAAAACGCTTAATTTACCTACAATAAAAGGCGATAAATATAGGTTACAACAATTGTTTCAAAACCTTATTGGAAATGCTATTATTTATAATGATAAGGCACTTGGAATTATAGAGGTTGGAGTAGAAGATAAAGATCAACATTGGCAATTCTATATTAAAGATAATGGAAAGGGTATTGAAAAAGCTTATTTTGATAAAATATTTAAGACCTTTGAAAAATTAGAAAACAATCCAGAGTCTTCTGGAATTGGATTATCTATAGTAAAAAAAATTGTCGATTTATATGGTGGAAAAATATGGCTTGAGTCTCAAGTTGATATTGGAACCACTTTTTATTTCACACTAAAAAAAGCCCCAAATGGAACAGCCAAATCAGACCTACATTAACAGCTTGTCTGGAGGTGATCAAGCCTTCAAGCAAAAACTAATCGACGTAATTAAAAAAGAGTTTCCAGAAGAGAAACAAATTTATTTTGATAACTATAATGCTAAAAATTATAAGTTAGCAGCAGATAATGTACATAAACTTAAACATAAAATTAGTATTTTAGGCCTCGAAAAAGGTTATAATGTTGCTGTTAGTTATGAAGAAAGTTTATTAGAAGGTAATTCTAATTTTAAAGAAGATTTTGAAACTATTTTAGAAAACATTACAGCTTATCTAGAGACACTATAAATATTATTTATGAATTGTATTATTATTGATGACGAAGCAACCGCTAGAATGATTATAACTCAGTTATGCTCAAACGTACCTAGTCTTAATGTTTTAGAAGAATTTCCTAATGCAATGCAAGCTATTAAATATTTAAATCAGAATGAAATTGATTTAATTTTCTTGGATATTCATATGCCAGATTTTACAGGTTTTGATTTTATAGAAACCCTTAAAAATCCACCAAAAATAATTCTGACTACTTCAGATCCAAACTTTGCAATTCAAGCTTTTGAGTATGATTGTATAGTAGATTATCTTGTAAAACCAATAACACAAGAACGTTTTCAAAAAGCAATTGATAAAGCTAAAGCAAAGCAAGTAGTATCTAATAAAACAGTTTCAAATGCTGAAAAAGTTGAAGTAAGTTCTGGAAACGATTTATATGTTAATATTGACAGACGCTTAATTAAAATAGATATTCCAAGTATTTATTTAGTAGAAGCAAAAGGTGATTATATACAAGTAAAAACAGAAGATAAAAATTACACAGTACATTCTACTTTAAAGAAAATTGAAGATAAATTACCAGACAGTTTATTTTTAAAAGTACACAGGTCTTATGTTATCAACATCAAAAAAATTATTGATATTGAAGATAATAGTGTGTTAATTAAAAAGGATGTTATACCAGTAAGTCGCTCTAAAAGACCAGAATTAATGAAACGGTTAAATTTGCTGTAAACCATTGGTCTATAGTTAATTGCATCTAGACTAGCTAAGCTAGGGTTTTGTCGAAAAATAATAAAACACTAACACATTTAAAATAATTTTGCCAACGCAATTCTCCCTTAGAATTGTAGATTGGTAGTATGGATAGAGGCAAAAGAGAAATCTTTTGCCTTTTTTTTATTTAAAAAAGTTCGGTAAAAGGATATTAAAAGTATTTATCTACACTTTTTTACCATTGGTCTACACTTAAAATTAGGTTAATCGAAAAACAGAAAACCTAACTGCCTTTCAATATAATTTTGTCATGAAATTAATCAAACCATCATGAAAAAAATAGTAATTATTACAGCAGTCTTATTAAACACTTTTTTAATGTCTTGTTCAATACAAGAAGAAGACGTAACAATTTCTGAAGCGTATAAAACTGAAAACATTATCGTGTTTTATACTCAATTAGATTATGAAATTGCAGAGCTTATAAACGCCTATAGAATATCTCAAGGTCTAAATACCTTAAACATATTAAATGAAGCAACAAAAGAAGCCATAACACACAACCAATACATGGTTAGTCAAGGCACTCCAAGTCATGATTATTTTTTTGTACGCTCTCAAAATTTAAAAACAACTGTTAATGCTTTAAATGTATCAGAAAACGTAGCCTATGGATATACTAGTGCTCAATCTGTTGTTAATGCTTGGCTAAATAGTGAGAGTCATAAACAAAATATTGATAACCCAAGTTTTACGGACTTCGGGATTTCTTCAGAGCAAGATCAAGACGGTAAGCACTATTATACAAACATTTTTGTAAAGCGATAATGGCTTATCTATAGATAATTACCATTCATCTACACTTAAATATTGACTAATCGAAAAAGTAAAATTAAAGCAGATATTCACACTAATTTTGACCTGTAATTAAAAATACAAATAATATGAAATTAAATTTACACATCTTAAAAAATCAAATACTAACACTATTAGTATTACTATTTGGCTATACAAGTCAAGCACAAAATATTCCTTTTAATTGTGATTATAGTGCGTATTTGTTTCAGTATAACGATGTGTATGCTATAGACTTAGCGTCTGGTAATTCTTATCTTGCAGCTACAGACATTACACCTGGAAACATAAATGCAGCAGCTTACAATCCTGCAGACGGTTATATTTGGGGATATTTAAGTACACCTTCTAAAACTATTGTTAGAATAGGTAAAGATTTTCAAACTACATCTTTTACAATACCAGAATTAACAACTGGTAATAAATATGTAGGAGATATTAGTCCAGATGGTATTTATTATTTTAAAGCAGGTGGAACAAGCTTCTTTAAAGTAGATTTAAATCCTAACTCTGCATCTTACACACAATATTTATCTACAGAAACATTATCGCAAAACATTAGTATCCATGATTGGGCTTTTAATGCAGTAGATGGTAATCTATATGCAGTAGAAAAAAACAGCAATATTTTATACAGAATTAACCCAACAACAAGTGTTGTAGAAGCTTTAGGAGAAGTACCAATTTTATCTGGATTAAATTACACTTATGGAGCAGTTTATTTTGATGCAGATGGACGTTTTTACGTATCTGCAAATCAAACTGGAACCGTTTATGTTATACAAAGTGTACAAGATTTAGATTCGACTTCTTCAATGAATTCTAACTTATTTGCATTTGGACCTTCTAGCTCTAGTAATGATGGAGCACGTTGCCCTACAGCTCCTGTAGCACAAGAAATTTGTGATAATGGCATTGATGACGATGGAGATGGACTAATAGATTGCGAAGATCCTTCATGTTCAGGTTTTGGAAGTTGCGATGTTATTGCACCTCCAACAACTGCTAACGATGGAGGTTTAGAAAGTAACGGAAGATTATCTGAAGCTATTAATAAACGTAACTTTAATCGTGCTAAAAACAGCTATAAGTTTGATCAAAAAACTGCCAAGCGTATAACTAGAGACACTAATAACAATACAAACAAAACATCTTCTACTAGTTTTCAATTACAAGACTTTGTACCATTAAATATAATTAACGAAGACTACGCAATAGACTCGACACCTTTAGATTTATTAAATATTACCAATGCTACAGAAGTCTATTCTGTAGACTATATGCAAAATGGAGCATCAATTGCTTCAATCTTAGCTTTAAAAACAGAAAATGGTGTGTATGAACACACAAAATACATTTGTGACAGATTATTAGGAGCAGAATTAATTTCGGTGTCAACCATAGATATTAATGGACAAGCCTTTATTAAATCTATTATTAAAAATGCAGACGGAAGTTTTGAATATGTATTAAGTCTGTCTGCAAAAGTAGAAAATAGCGATGCTAATTTTGCAATAGAAAGTCACTGGAATTTAGATTTGTATCAAGACAATGTTACCTTTTACAACTTTCAAATCTGGTCAGATTCTATAGATGATTTATATAGTTTAGCGCAACAGGTTTTAAACCTATTAGACACAGTAAAACCAATTTCTGGTTATGAACTGTCAACGCCTCCAACAGTTTTTGTTAGAAAAGGCAAGTACAATAATGGAGCTTTAGACCTTCAAATTATAAATACCAATTTAACAAATATTGTAAACTTTGATTCTGGTTTTAGAACAACAGAAACTAGCAACTTTAACTACACATCGTCTAACCTAAACTTAAACGAGAATTACATTACAGACATAACAGTACCAACTGGACACTTGTTTGATATTGGGTTTAGAATTGGAGATGGTGTAAACACACCTGACGATTTATTTATGTCTGATGGTCCTTGGGGAATTGACGATTCTCAAGCTAGTACAACTGTTAATAATTATCAAATTACAGAAAACACAAATACGTTTCAAGTAACAGATTTTCCTATAGAGCGTAACCTAACAGTAAACACTACAACAAGCACATATTTTGCTGCTTACAGAGCAATTACACCACGTTTTAAAGCAGTAGATTTAACAGACTTTAGCAGCTTTAAATTAAAGGCAAAAGGAACAGGGAACCTGGAGATAGCTTTAGTAAAACAAAGTATTACTAATTGGGACGAACAATATAAAACAACTATTGCCTTAACAGATAATTTTCAGAGTTATGCTATCCTGTTTTCGGACTTTACATCGTCTTTAAATACAGAATTAGAAGCAAACGATGTTGTAACCATTGTATTTACAATGGTAAGTCCAGATGGAACAAGTACAACACATAACATGCAATTACAAGATGTACGTTTTTCTAGAGGTAATACTCTGTCTGTATCAGATTTTGAAACTATAACAAATACCAATACACTAGTAGCATATCCAAATCCAATGGGTAATACTTCTAACCTAATGTTTACATCAAATAAAACCGAAACTGTACAATTGACCATTTTTGATCAATTAGGTAAAGAGGTTTACAATACAAATGTAAAAACACAAATAGGAAAAAATCAAATAACATTACACAAACAACATTTAAATCCTGGTTTATATATCTGTAAACTAGTTAGTACAAACACACATTATAATCCCTTGAAGTTACTAGTAAAGTAACACTAATTAATTGAGTGAAAAGATAGACAATAGTCTGTCTTTTTCAACAACAACAATAGTTGTTAATAATAAAAAGTAGGTGCCTAAGAACTAATAATAGCATTTTAATATCAGGTTCCCTACTTTGGGCAAAAGAGAAATCTTTTGCCCTTTTTTGTTTATTTGATATATTTAAAACATTTATTTGTAAATAAGTTTTACTTATTTCAAGTTGAAACTAATTAAAAACGAACACTAAAAAATGACAGATAATCAGAAAAAGCAAGCCGATAAATTTTGGGAATGGTTTTCAAAAAACAATGAAAAATTCATTAATTTAACTGATAATGATGAAGAAACTATTGATACCCTTTTAGATGAAATTCTTGCAAATTTGGCACCATTTTCTGAAGAGTTATTTGTTTATGTTGGTAATCCTACCGAAGAACTAAATGACATTATTATAAGTGCAGATGGTGAGAAAGACAACTTTGCTATGGTAAAACAAATGGTTTCTAGAGCAAAGCCTGTAGATGGTTGGCAGTTTACTGCATTAATACCACCAAAAGAGATAAACGGAATTAGGTTTGACGATTTAATTATTCCTATTGGCGATTTAGCTTTTAGTCCGTTAATAAATTCTGAGAATGTAAGTTTAGTTAACATTGTAATTTATATAAAGGATTACAATAACAGAAAATCACATCCAGAATTTGATAATGCAATAGAACGTATTTTAGATTTAATATTAGGAGAGGAATGTTATGAGTATATTACGTTAACAGCACAAAAAGAATGGAAAGATGATACTGTTAATACCAATATTTTAGAATTAAGAGATTATATTCTTACAAAAGTTGAAGCCTATAGTTAAGATTTGATTTTTAGACTATGATTGAGAGAATTAAATATTAATACACAAAATCTAGCAACCTAAAAAGTGATTAAAGCTATATTAATTGGTGAGATGATGATAATTAATCCCTAAAAACAGGCTTCTCAAACAATAACCATTTAAAACGTAATCCAACCTCATTAAAAGTAAAACCAGCTGCAGTTGCAGACGCAATATTACTTCGTGTACCAAATAGGTTTGCCATACAACGCTCAGAGAATTTATAACCCAATTTACCTTGTATTCTGTAGGTACTTTGGCTACTATCGTCTTCTATGTATTGTAATCCTGTAGCAGCAGTAAGCTCATAAAACCATTCTTTAGGTTTTGCTATGTTTTCATCTTTAATAAGGTTTGCAAAAACTTCTACAGCATTAAATGTTTCTGGTGAGAAATATACTGTTGGTACTTGATTTTTAAACGTAATGTATTGGTAGTTTAAACCAGCTTTAAGCGATGGTTTTGGTAATATATTATAATATAAAGACGTAAACAATAAGTTTCTAGCATTGCTATCGCTTTGGCTTGTGTAAAAGTATTGCGTAAACCATCCTAAATTAAAATTAGTGTTTAAACTATAGTTAGCGTAAAAGTTGTTTTGCACGATTTCGCGATCCAATAACTCTGCATTAAAGCTTTGTAATTCGCGTTTGTATCCAACAGTTAAATCTTGTAATTTAAAGGGTTTAATATTAAAAGACACGTCTGTTAATAGTTGTGTGTAGTCGTTAGTAGTGGCTTTAGCAGAAGTTAATCCTGCAGTACCTTTAAAGGTTACGTTTGGTAATAATTGGTAAGATAATCCTGCACTAAAATCGTTTGAGGTCGCTTCATTATTAGTAAAAGCATTACTTGTGCTTCTGTAATTATAGCTGGCTAGCAATTTAAATTTTGTAGAAAACGGGAACTCTAAGCTATTGTTAAACGCAAATGCTTCGTTATCTCCATTATCAAAAGTGTACGATGTTTTTCCTTCGTAAAAAGGGGTAAACGTTGTGTTGAGGTTTTTTATAAAGTTAGTTGCATCTTTTTGGTTGTCGTAAAACTTCAACGTGTTTTCGGCAGAGGTATAAGCTGCTTCATATTTACCTAAGGCTTTTAAGGCATTTGCTTTTCCTAAGTTACCATCAAAAGAGGTGCTGTCGTTTACCAAAATCTGGTTGTAATCTTTTACACTCTTTTTAAAATCGCTTTTATAAATGTTAAGTGTTGCACGTAAAGCTAATACCCAATTGTCGTTAGGTTTAGTCTCTATTAATTTCGTGATAAGCGTATCTGCAGTTTTATATTTTTTATTCCAAATTAAGGCTTGTGCATAACGCTCTGTGGTTTGTTGTGTAAGTGTTGCATCAGTTGTAGTATCTAAACTACTAAAAGCTTCAGTACTTAGTTGTAGTGCTTCTTTTTCTTTTCCTTTTAAATGAAAGACTAAAGCAGAACCATTTAATGCTGTGATTTTGTTCTCTGGATCTTCAGCTAAAATATCATAAGTGGCTTTAGCTTCATCTAACTTATTTGCAATTAAATATAAGTTTGCTAAGTTTAATAAGGTGTCTTTGTCGTTGTCAAAAAGCGTTAGGTTTTGTTTTAATAAGGCTTCGGCTTCATCATACTGTTGCGCTTGTTGCTTTTGGTAAGCGTAGCCTAAATACATGTATTTTTTAGAGGTTAATGCATTTGGGTTGCCTGGTAAAACGTCCAATGCTTTATCTACATATTTTAAAGCATCTTCATATTCTTTTAAATTAGATAGTGTGTTTGCATAACTTAATAAAGCAGGAAAACTTTTAGGATCCTCATCTATCAAACCTTTAAAATAGGTTTTTGCTTTAGGGAAGTTACTATTCCATAATAAAGACTCACCATAGTTTAGTTTCACCTCAAAATCATCTGGATGATCTGCTAGTAGGTTTGTAAATAAAGTATTAGCTGCTTCTGGTTTTCCATTTAATCCAATTGCACGACCATAACATAGTCTTGCTGTTTTATTATCTGGATAGTCTTTTAATATTGTTTCAAAAAATGTTTCCGCTTTAGCGTACTTACCAGTTTCTAGATAAGTAAAACCTTCTTGCATGTCTTGAGCATAGCTAAAAACAGCAGTTAATAATAGGGTAAGTAGGGTTATAAATTTGAGTTTCATGTTCATGTTTTAATTCATTTGCAAGTTAGTCATTCATTTCCATTCATTCATCTACACCAATCGTCTACTCGTCGAAATTCACCTGAATCTGAAAGTATTCTGAAAGATATTTGTATCAGAAATCAAACTATAACTATTTAAATATAACACTTATGGCACTTACAATAATAAGAAACAATAACACATTTTTAGTAGAAGGAAAAATTAATGCCTCTACAGCAAGTAATTTTAAAACGCATTTTAATATTACACTTAATACTTTAAGCGATTTGACAATTAATATTGATAATGTTACTGAAATTGATGAAAATGGAGTTGCTGCTTTAAAAGTAATTTACAAAAATGCAAAAACATGGAATAAATCATTTGCAATTGTAGGTTATGGTTGTAAAGCCATTTATGAAGAATTATTACTTACTAATATCGCATAACAAATAAACAACAATTAAAAACAATAATTATGGCACTTATAATATCACAACAAGACAATACAATTAGCTTAGAAGGAAAATTAAATACAGCAACAGTAAATAACTTTCAAACGCATTTTGGTTTTATAATAAAAGCTTTTAAAAACATAACGTTAAATATTGAAAAGCTTACAGTTATTGACGATTCTGCAATGCAAACTTTAAAAGAAATGTATAAAAACGGAGTTTTAAATAATGCTATGTTTTTTATTGAGGGAAAACGTAGTGAAGAGATTTTTGAAGCATTTCAATATCCTCAAGTAGCCTAATTAATAAAATTAAACAGACCTAAAAAGATGAAAGCTTTATCAATTATAAAAACAAAAACAATCTCTCCAGAGCAATTATTTATGTTAAGCGTATTAGCTGTAAATGGAGGAAACTATTTGTACAATCTTATTTTAGGTCGTGTTTTAGGTCCTGCACAATTTGCAGATGCAGCAGTATTAATTACTTTTTTATTAGTGTTATCTTTTGTTGCAATGACGTTTCAATTAGTAACAGCAAAATTTTCTGTAGTTTTTGAAAACGAAGCTTTTCAAAATTTTGTGTCTAAAATTTACAAAAATGCAACAATTTTTGGTTTAGGTTTTGGAGCTTTAATTATAGTATTTGCAAAGCAATTGCAAACTGTTTTTAACACATCATCTTCCAGTATGTTTACCATTTTTGGAATTGGTGTGCCTTTATACTTTTTAATGAGTGTAAATAGAGGTGTGTTTCAAGGTAAAAAAGAATTTAAATCGTTATCGATTACCTATCAAGCCGAAATGTTAAGTCGATTAATCATCACATTAGGATTAATTTTTCTATTTAATATGCAATCGTCTGTAGTAATTGCAATAGGTATTTTAATCTCTTTTGCATTTGGTTTAGTGCCATTTAAATTTAAAAACTTAAACTTTAAAAAGACAATAGCTCTTGAAGCAAGTCAATCTAAACAAGTCAAAAGTTTTTTTGTAATTACAGCGTTTTACGAGTTAACACAGATCATTATCAATAATAGTGACATCTTATTAGTTAAACATTACTTTGATGCTTACGATGCAGGATTATACGCTTCATTAGCTTTAATAGGTCGTATTGTATATTTCGTAGCTTGGATGTTTGTCATGTTATTATTGCCAACAGTTGTTCAACTTAAAAAAGAAGGCAAAGCAACTGCTCCAATATTATTTAAATATGTTGGTTATATAGCAGCAATAGCAACTACAATTGTAATTGGTTGTGCTTTATTTCCAGAAACAGCAATTACACTATTATTTGGAGACAGCTACTTAGCAATGGCGCCTTTATTATGGAAATACGCATTAGCAACTGGTTTGTTTGCCATATCAAATATATTTGCTTACTACTATTTATCGTTGGACAGATATGTTCCTGTTGTAATTTCTGGAATATTCGGAATGCTTCAAATGGGATTAGTAGTCTTTTTTCACGATAGTTTAGAGCAAGTCGTACACATGCAAATTATAGCAATGTCTTTATTGTTAATTATACAAGTAATATTCTTTGTTTTCGATTCTAAATTGAAAAAATAAAAAGCAATAACATATTTATTTTATTAGTCTAAAATATTTGAAAAGGCTGTGGTTATATACTACAGTTTTTCTGTTTTGTAATATTCTTTAATCTTTAGATAAATGGTAAATCTACACCTTTATTCCATTCGTCTACAGTAAACTGCAAACCACCTAAAGATGTCCATTTTAGTGAGTTTTATAGCGCAAATTTGTAGTGTAATTAACAAACAACAATTAAAAAACATTTTAAAACAATATATCATGAAACTAGCAATCGTTACAGCATATCCACCAAGTAAAGTCACATTAAACGAGTATGCTTACCATTTAGTTAAGCACTTTAGACAAAAAGAAAGTGTTACAGAAATAGTTTTACTAACAGATAAAACTGAAGGTGCAAAAGATATTGCTTTTACAGAAGCAGGTTGCAAGATTACAGTAAAAGAATGTTGGGAATTTAACAGTTACAAAAACATTATTAATGTAACTAAAGCTATAAGCCAAACAAAACCAGATTCAGTATTATTTAACTTGCAATTCATGAAATTTGGAGACAAAAAAGTAGCAGCAGCTTTAGGCTTAATGTTACCATTAGTATGCAAATTAAAAAAGATACCAAACATTGTATTATTACATAATATACTTGAAGAAGTAGATTTAGGATCTGCAGGATTTACAAGTAATAAATTAATGCAAAAGTTATATGGTTTTATAGGAACTAGTTTAACTAAGTTAATATTACAAGCAGATACAGTTGCAGTAACAATGCAAAAATATGTTGATATTTTAGAGAAAAAATATAATGCTAAAAATGTAACATTAATTCCTCACGGAACTTTTGAAATCTCTGAAGAAACACCAGAATACAGCATTCCACAAGGACCATTACAAGTGATGACTTTTGGTAAGTTTGGAACCTACAAAAAAGTAGAAGGTATGATTGAAGCTGTTGAGAAAGTAAGAGCATCTACAGGATTAGATCTTGAAGTTGTAATTGCAGGAACAGACAATCCAAACGTACCTGGTTATTTAGCAAATGTACAAGAAGACTACAAGCATGTGCCACAAGTACGTTTTACTGGTTATGTTGAAGAATATGAAGTACCTACCTTATTTAAAGAAAGTGCAGTAGTTGTGTTTCCTTATACATCAACAACTGGAAGCTCTGGAGTATTACACCAAGCAGGAAGTTATGGTAAAGCAGTAGTAATGCCAGATTTAGGAGACCTTGCGTTATTAGTTAAAGATGAAGGTTATAGAGGTGAGTTTTTCGAGCCAACATCTGTAGATAGTTTAGCAACTGCAATTGAAGCAATTGTAACAAACGAAGCACATAGAACCGCTTTAGGAAAAGCTAATTACGAAGCAGCAACAGCGTATCCAATGGAAAAAATTGCAGACATGTACCTAAATAACTTTAATAAAATAATTAATAAAAAAACAGCAGTAAAACCTACAATCAATACTGTAATAGTAGAACCTACTTCTGCAGAATAATAATCGCTTCCTTTTTTGTCCCAAACAATTAGTTAGTAATATATTTAAAAGATGCCTTTTTTGCGCCATTTTTATCGATAAACCCAAAACGTTTTTGGGTGTTTCTACGCCAAGGTCTGCTACCTACAACAGCTTTTGGCACATCAACAAAATCATATAAAGTCCAAGACATAAATTGCAAATTATTTGATGCAATAATTTCTTGGATTTTTTTGTGGTAATTAGCCTGATCCTCTTTCGAGCTTCCAAACGGTTTCCAGAAACCACTATAAGATGACATTCCAAATTCTTGTAACACCAACGGTTTGTTAGGTATTTCTTTTTGCATGGTTTTTATAGCTTCATCTAATTCGCTCAATCCTTCATAATAATGAAACGACACAATATCTACTTTGTCTTTTAAAATGGGAGCACTTTGGGTATTAGACCAACCAATAGTTACAGGATGAACCTTATCTATAGATTTTACTAAATCGATCATGTTGTCTAACCAAGCAACAACCATTTCTTTTCCTCTAGACTCAAAATCCAGATTTGGTTCGTTTTTAATATCCCAAGCAATAATAGCGTTGTGGTCTTTAAAAGTAGAGACTATGGTTTCTGCGTGACGTTGATTTAAGGTCCAATTCATAACCGAATAATCACCAAAAAAATCAAATAACGTTAAAACAACTTTCAGTCCATTTTCTTCAGCAATGTCTAAAGTCTGTTTTAATTTTTCTAGCTTTTTAGGATTCACATCTGCTTTTCCAAAATCATCATATTGCACAAAAATTCTAACCGAATTTAAGCCAGCATCTTTTATAATTTTAAAGTCGTTAGAAATAGTGTCTTTAGCAAAAGCATCACCAAACATGTTCCAAGGTGTTGCTTTTGGATAGTAATTAATCCCTTTAATAATTAAACTATCGGTTTCAATTTTTGCTATTTGTGGTGCGTAAGGTTTAGTACTTTCTTTTACCAAATGTCTAATGCGCCAAAAACCATCTTCTAGTAAAAACACCATTTTATAGGTTGAGGTTTCTGTTGTTTGCAGTACTAATTGTTCTGCTTTAAACACACGTTTATATTCCACAACATTTCTATCTGTAACTACAGCAAGTTGTCCATCTTCACTAAAAAATTCTAAAGATGGATTGTGCTTTAATGTTGTGGCTTCAACTGTAATATTTTCGGCTTTATTTAATTCAATAAATGCATATAAATTTTCTCTTGCGCTATCTGTATAATAATCTTTTATTCCAGCAGTTTTATTGGTTTTGTAGGCAATTTGTTTAACATACCAAGCATCTAAATAATTGTTTTGTAAAGCATTTAGATTTTCGTTATCCATTGGTCGACCTTCGTTTTGTAAAGGTTGCCAAATCATTTTAGGTAAATACTGTTCTACTTTTTGTATTTCGGTATGTAGCATTGTACTTCTATCTGCTCCAGTATTTAGGTAGCTAAAAAGCTCACTAATACCAGAAATAATTAAGGCTACAATCATAATATACGAAGCTATTAATATGGTACGTAATATGTTTTTGTTTTTACCTACCATAGTTTTTTTGTTTTAATTTCTTTTTTCAATCCAGCAGTTTCAATACTAAAACTGTAGTCGTCATTTTTATAAATAGCAGGTTTTAAATTATAGTTTACATAACCATTAAACGATGTTTTAATAATAGTGTCAATTAACTCATTATCCTTATAAATAGTAAGTTTTACATGCAATCCATCAGGAATCATTTGTTGCATAAAACTTTGCAAAGGACCAACTGTAATGCTTCTGTTATTATTAGATAATGTAACTTCAAAATCCTTAATCACTTGTTTGTAGCTTAAAGCAATGCTGTTGCTTTCTGCCATACCATCTACATAAGCTTTAATGCTCCAAGTATCTGCATAATCTGGATGAATCATTTTTGCATGTGCAACACCTTCAATGGTTGTTCCAGTGGTTTTTAAAATATTTCCGTTGTTGTTGGTTATAAAAAAGGTAACAAATGTACCATCGCTAACTACATTATTCTGCTTGTCTTTTAGTACTGAAGTTGAAAATGTAGTAATTTGATTTCCGTCTGCGTAATTATGTGGTCGTTTTGCTGAAATTTTAAAATCTGTTGGAATTGCTGAAGCTACATTTATGGTAAATTCTTTAGAATTAACACCTAAACTTTCCGACGACACTAACATACGACCACTTTCTCGTTTAGAGTTTATATTTCTAAAAGCGATTAGATTTTTAGTAAAAACAGCTTCTTTTTCTTCTGAATTTAAAAACTGAAACTTTGCATTTACCAACGTATTTGTTGGCACAGGATTATCTAAAGAATCCGTAGGAATAACAACCAACATGGTGTAATCTGTTCCTCCAGCTTCAATACTTGGTGAACCAATATAGGTTTCCATGGTTGCCACTTCGGCTTTTGGATTTATGCTGAATTGACCTGAAATAGCATTGGCTTCATCTATCAATTTCCAATTAACAACACCTATTTTGTTAGTGATATTTTCTGGGATTTTATATTGAATAAAATCGTCTTTTAATTCACCTGAAATCAAAGTTGAACCATAACTGTTTGAACAATACAATAGTGGTTTTTCTCCTTCTGAAGCATTAAATTTTAAAACAACAGTATTGCCAACTTCATAATTGGTTTGTGTTGTTATTAATGCAATAGGATTATTTGTTTCATTGTGTTGCACAACAGCAAACGATGATAATAAAATCAAACCTAAAACAAATATGTATGTACGTTTAAGTTGCATTAATTTGGACTTCCTATGTATGTGTTAATTTCTATTTTAATATAACTAAAATTGGGATGATCAATTTTTTGTAATTGAGCATCACTATGGTTTTCAATTCTGTTTGGTACAACCTTACTTGCAATAGCATCATTTGGTAAACCATTTACAAAAATGTTTTTCATATCTGTATTAATAATTTTTACTTTACCCTCTTTTAATATCTGA
Organism: Olleya sp. R77988; assembly: GCF_044594215.1. Taxonomy (GTDB): domain Bacteria; phylum Bacteroidota; class Bacteroidia; order Flavobacteriales; family Flavobacteriaceae; genus Olleya. The sequence continues at coordinate 1,389,472 of NZ_CP138988.1, forward strand.
TATTCAAAATCTTGTTTGCGTTGTTGTCTCACTCCTTCTTTTACAAATAAATGATCTACCCAAACCATCTTTTTATTCTCATCATAATAAGTCACTAAAAGTTGCGGTATTGTTATTTCTTGGATTCCGCTATTAAATAAGTTACCGTTTATGGTTTCCTCTTTAATTGTAATATCACTTAAAACCACGTTTTTATATAAATCTGAACCTGATACATTTCCTGCTGCTTGCAAGTTAAATTTGGTTGGTTGTTCTTCAAATTCAATAGGAGTAAATTCGTCTGGATTAAAGGTGTCTGGAATAGAATCTTGTGTTCTAGACCATGCAATACCTTCAAAGTTAATCCTAAAACTACTGGATTCTTTTGGCATTAATTTATGCTTAACGTGGTACTTTGCATTATACGTTGCCAGTTGTTTGTTGTCATCGTTGTACAAGGTTCCTTTTAAAATAATATCTGCAGGAACATTGTCTATATTTTGTACTTCACCAATTATAGCATAACTACCATCATATTGAACTAGTTTAGCTGAAATCACTTCTAAAACAGGCTGTTTTAAAATGTCTTCATGATGTGTTTGCTCTGTTGTAATGCGTCGTCTTCCTTGGTTAAAATACTTAGTTGCATTAGCAGAATAGAGTTGGTCTGGAGGTAAATCGTTATTTAAATCGTCTGGTTGTAAATACCATTTTCCTTTGCGTTTAGATAACGATTTATAATCAATTTTTTCAATTTTCTCCAAAGGTGTAATCCACTGCGTAGTCACTTTTGCCGAAACTGTACTGTCGTTAAACTTGGTGATTTCGGTTTCAATAGCATCCATTTTTGCATAACTACTTAGTAAACCATCGGTTACCGAAATCTCTAACATGTATTGGGCAATTGGCAAGTTGTTTTCAGGATCGATTAAGCTATGTGCTTTTTCAAATTCTTTAAAATCTAAAGCATCATAATAGGCAATAATGACATTTTCTGGACTGCGTTGCGAGTCGTTTTTTAGGTAAAATAAATAGATGCCATAAAACACGATAATAGCCAGTATTATTGCCCAAATATGCGTAATGCGTATAACAGTTCTATTAAATTTAGTATACGTTGTTGGAAATTTTAAAAAGTCTGGAATGGCTTTTATACGTGTTTTTAAAGCATTAACCCAAAGCATTTGTATGTTTAAAACAAAGGCGATTAAAACGGTTAAAAACGGAATAATTCCCCACATTATTTTTAGCCATTTGGCAACATCTTCTTTGGGTAAAATAGAGGATACAGGCGGAATGTTTAATCGTTCCCAAACCATGATTCCGTTTTCCAGTTGTCGTAGTCTTTGCCAACCACAGAAATAGAGAATTGGGTCGTAAAACTTATCGTTAGAAAATATATATTTGAGATTATATTTCTCTGGAGTTGTTAAAAACTGTTGTAGCGATCCTATTCCTGCAACACCTTTAAATTTAGAGTTTTCTAAACGCTCTATTGGTCGTGTGGTTAATTCTGGTAATCGTCTTGCAGAATGGTAGTTTCCATCAACTGTCATGGCATTAGTTTGCGCACTTAACCAAGCCATTTGGTCGCCAAAACCAAGTGTTAAAAATCGCCATTTATCATGATCGTCTTGATTTAAGAAATTAACAATTGGCAACATCTTTATTTTCTGTGGTTGCGATGGTCTAAAATAGTTAAGACTCATGGTAAACACGACCATAAAAACCATTAATCCTGCTAATATGCCACCTATGATTCTGTGGTAAACAGCACCAAATTTAGATTGAATGAGTTCTTTTAAATCACCTTCAACAAAACGATAAGCAAATTCGCCCATTAATGGAATAGATAATATGGAAGCCCAAAGTGTAAATCTATCTAGCGTTAAAATGTTAAAAGCTGTTTCGCCTAACATTTTTAAAGGAATTGGTGTAGTGCCTCCTGTTCCTAAAATGGTGCAAATTGTAACCGATAAACCAAAAAACAAATAACGTTTGCTGTAATATCTGTAAAATATATATGGTAATAATACTAGTAAAATTCCCCAAGGAATTAAAAAGAATACCAAGCCAGACGATGTAATTTCAAGAAAATTATCTCTAGATCCATGAGGAATTGGAACTTGAGTAATTGGGTTGGCTTTAGAGTTTAACCAATACGGAAAAATACAGCCTATAATTAATACCAACGACAGCATTCCGAAGCTTACAATACGTTTGAAAAGCTTGAAAAAAGTATTCAAAAATAGTTTGAAAGTGACTTCTTTCATGGTGTTTACTTGCTCACGCGAAACGTCCATAATTACCATGCCTATTAATGGAAAGATAAAAAATACCATCCCAAAAATGGGTGTCACATGATGAGAAGTAACCGTTACAGCTATTAAAGATAAACTAGTTGCTAAGTACCATTTTTTACCTGTTTTTAACCATAAATAAATTTCTGGTAAGGCATGCATTAACACCGAAACTCCAACAATACTTGGTAATTGCCCAAATATATGAAGCGTTTCTACAAACGACGAGCTAAATACAGCCAAAACACAAGCATAACCTGCAACGGTTTTGTTGGCTGTCATCATTAAAGAAAAACGATAGGTACCAGTTACAAACAGCACAATTGCAATAAGTGCAACACTAAACATCCCAAACTTTAAACCACCAATCATAGACAACAATCCAATAGATTGATGTACTAAAGGTGGATAACTTTGTACAGTAAAACCAGTATACCACTCGTAGTTCCAAGGTTCAAACCAACTATTGGCATAATGATCTGCAAAAAACAGGTGTATTAACGCATCATATGTAGTTTCCAAAGTGAAAAATATGGCACTACCATGAAACGCCAATGCTAAAAGTATGGCTGTGATTAAGTATTTGTTTGAGGTTTCTTTCATTTAAAGCCTAAGCTATAATAATGTTGTAAAGATAAATAAATAAAATAGTGGTTTGATTTTTAATTATCTATAGCAATCTACCATTCGTCGACACTTAAATATAGCTTAAGCGAAATAAGAATTTTAAGATTGTCTTCTCCTGTAAATTTGTAGTATCAAAAACAATTAAAATAACTTATTATGAAAGTTTTAGCAATAGATGACCAACAATTAGTATTACTTCCTTTACAAAAAAGATTAGTAGAATTAGGCTACGAAGTACAAATAGAAACTGACGGAAAAAAAGGAATGGAAGCATTCAATTCTTTTAATCCTGATTTAGTTATAGTAGACATTAATATGCCATTTGTTTCTGGACTAGATGTAGTAAAACATATTAGGGTTACTAAAAATTCTCAAACTCCAATTATGGTTTTATCTGGAGATACAAAAGATGAAACAATTACAGAAGGGTTTGAATTAGGAATTAACGATTACATGAAAAAGCCCTTAAGCTTAAATGAGATTAGTGCACGTGTAAAACGATTAATTGGTGCTCCTGAAGGACAAAATACGGTTACTAATAGTAACGTTATGATTCAAGAGCGTTGTGTTGGTGTTGTAATCCCTTGTTATAATGAAGAAGAACGTTTATTAAGTGAAGAGTTTTTAAACTATATCGATAAAAATTCTGGTTACCATTTATGTTTTGTAAACGATGGAAGTAAGGATAAAACATTAGAAGTTTTAAAACAATTACAAAAAGGAAGAGAAGATTTTATTACAGTTTACGACTGCGAACAAAACGGAGGAAAAGCCGAAGCTGTACGTTTAGGAATGCTACACATGGCTAAAAAAGAAGATCTAGATTATATAGGTTTTTTAGATGCGGATTTATCTACTGATTTAGCAGATTTTGACGATTTAGTAAAGACTATTGAAACTTCAGATTTTAAAATTGTAAGTGGTTCTCGTATCTCAAGAATGGGAGCAAATATTACTAAAGAGTCTGCTAGAAAAATAATCAGTTTAACCATCAATTTCATCATCAGAAAGATTTTAAAAATGGATTTTAAAGACACGCAATGTGGAGCTAAAATTTTCCATAAGGATGTCATAGAAATTGCTTTCGGTAAAAAGTTTGTTACACAATGGATTTTTGATGTAGAAATATTTAAAAGAATGAGTATCCACTTTGGTTTAAAAGAAGCAAAAGCAATGCTTTGCGAGCAACCATTAAAAAGATGGATTCATGCAGATGGTAGTAAGTTATCAATGAAAGATTCTTTTAAAATTGTATTTCAATTAGGACAAATTGCATGGGTTTACAGAGGTAAAAACCAAGAAGTAAAAAAAGCAGTTTCTACAGATTTAAATGTAGCTTAAAAAGTAATAAATAAAAATCCCCAAAGTATGAAAATAGGTATTATAATCATCTTCCATAATAATGAAACAGATATCGAAACTAGTGTTTTTATAGAGCAGTTAAATCAAACAAAAAATATAGAATTATGTTTTGTAAATAACAATAGTAAAGATAATACCTATCAACTTTTAAATGAAATTAAAGAAGGTTGTAGTAATGTATCTGTTGTAAATGTTAAAAAATTTAAGTCTGATGTATCTGCAGTAAGAGCAGGAGCAAGGTTTATGTTTAATAAATTTAATTTAAAACATTTAGGTTATGTGTCAACTAATTTATTAACCACTAAGTATCATGGTCTTAAAGGTTTAATAAATGCAATTAACGAAAACCAAGAGGTTATTTTAAAGTATAATATTGAAACCTTGGAGAAACATGAAATAAAATTAACACTATTTAAAAGTCTTTTCTCTGTGGTAGAGTATTTAAAAAAAATAAAAGTAGAAAATCAATTTATTAATCTTCAGTTTTTAAGCAAATTATAAAATTACTAATTATGAAAGTATATCCAATAAAATTTAACCCAATCCTAAAAGAAAAAATTTGGGGAGGAAACAAACTAGGTAGGCTTCTTGGAAAAGCCACAACAAAAGATAATGTTGGAGAAAGTTGGGAAATATCTGATGTAAACGGAAACATTTCTGAAGTTAGTAATGGAGTTTATAAAGGGACTAGTTTAAAAGAGTTGATTGAAACACATGAAGCAAACTTTATAGGAGTAAATAATTTTGCAAACTTTGGATATAATTTTCCCTTATTGATTAAATTTTTAGATGCAAAAACAGATTTATCTGTACAAGTACATCCAGATAATGAAATGGCTAAAAAACACCATAATAGTTTTGGTAAAACCGAAATGTGGTACATAATGGATAGTGATGAGAATGTAGATATTGTTTTAGGTTTAAAAGATAAAACAATAAACCCTGAAGTCTTAAATCATATAAACTCTAAAAATGTTGACGCTGTTTTTAATAGAGAACAAGTAAAAAAAGGAGATAGTTTTTTTATTCCAGCAGGAAAAATACATGCTATTGGAGCAGGTGTTTTAGCAGCAGAAATCCAACAAACATCAGATATTACATATCGTGTTTACGATTGGGATAGAACTGATGATTCTGGACAAAAAAGAGAATTACACACTAAGTTAGCAGAACAGGCAACTAAACAATTTGATTCTAACGGAAAAGCTAACTATAACTTAGAAGCTAACACAACTAGTAATTTAGTAAAATGTGATTATTTTACAACAAACATTTTAGATGTATCGAGTAGACAAACTAAAAATTATGAAAACTTAGATTCGTTTGTAATATTTATGTGTGTTGAAGGTGAAGCAACAATAACAACTGGTTTACATACAGAAACTGTAACAATGGGAGAAACTATTTTAATTCCTGCAAATACAAAAGATGTGATGTTTAACTCTAATAATGCAAAGTTACTTGAAGTATATATAGATTCCAATTTAACTAAAACTATTCAGAAAGCATCTTAACTACTGTTTTTATAATATAACATAATGCAATTGCTATATTTGTAAGCATCAAAATATATAAAATGAGCGTTTTACAAATGTTACAAGAAAGAAGTAATACAACTTGCGAGCTGTGTACTTCTGCAACAGATACTAGACAATACAATATCCCACCTTCATTAACAGAAACTGTAGATACGTGTGTATTAGTTTGCGCAAACTGTTATGATCAAATCGAAAAAAACACAGACATGGATGTTAACCATTGGAGATGTTTAAACGATAGTATGTGGTCAGAGCATGTTGCAGTTCAAATCATGGCTTGGAGAATGTTACAAAGATTAAGAGGCGAAGGTTGGCCAAAAGATTTGTTAGACATGATGTATTTAGACGAAGACAATTTAGCAATAGCAAGGTTAACAGACGAGCATAAAGACGAAGCAGATAAAATTATCCACAGAGATGTTAATGGTGTAATTTTAAATACTGGAGATAGTGTTGTTTTAGTAAAAGATTTAAAAGTAAAAGGATCTAGTATGGTTGCAAAACAAGGTACTGCTGTAAGAAATATTAGATTAGATCGTGAAAACGCAACATATATTGAAGGTAAGGTTGGACCTACACAAATTGTAATAATTACAGAATACGTTAAAAAATTATAATGTTAGAGATTAGACCATCTTGCGAACATTGTAATAAATCACTTCCTTATGATTCTCAAGATGCGGTTATTTGTACGTTTGAATGTACTTATTGTATAGATTGTGCTACAAATGTATTTAAAGATGTTTGTCCAAATTGTGGTGGTAATTTTACAGTCAGACCAATCAGACCTAAGCACTTATTAGAAAAATATCCTGTATCTAAAACGATTGTTTACAAACCTAAAGACGTTAAAGCACACTTAAAAAAGTATGACTTATAACGCTTTTTGTTGTTGTTTGTAAAAGGCATCAGCTTGTAATTGCATTAGTGCTCTTGCTTTTTTACGTTTAGATTGATACAATTCATCTTCATTAGATAAGTCATTGTATACTTTATCGTTAATTTTAAAATCTGTTTTAAGTGCTAATTGCCTTTCTGCAACACGTTGTTCTACCAAAGTTTTTATAGCAGTTTCTTGATCTTCTAATTTAAAATCATATTCACCCTTAGGCGATAATAATTTTGCAATTATAGGTGAGGTTTCTATAGCTAAAAATAATAAGAATATAAAAAACGAAGGTAACCATGGTAGTGTGTTTAAGGCAGTGACACGAGCCATTAAACCATCAAACCCATCTATTATTGGTTGTGTGTTAGCAACTTGAGTATTATAATTATTTTTAAGTTGAAGTAATTCCGTTTCAATATTAGCTATCTTATTGTTATTAGTTTCTTTAAGTAATTGTAAATCAGCTAGAGCAACATCATGTTTCTCTCGTTTTTCTTTATAAACTGGTCCTTTACCTAATTTTTTAGTTCCAGAGATGCCTTCTGCTTCAGTAATGTAGGTGTCATAAAGTGTATTTACTTCTGCTTCTTTTGTTTCAACTTCAGACTGAAGTGTTATTATATTTTGTTTTAATTCAGTTTCTTTTGGTGTAAATTGTAACGCAATATCATCTTGATTTTGAAGCGTCATTGCATTTTTTTCTGTCAGTAAAACTTGATTGATTTCTTTTTCAAAAATCTTTAACTCTAAAGGTTTAGAGATGACTACAGCTATAATTAATGCTAAAATTAATCTTGGTGTAGCTTGTAAAAATTCGTCTAAAAAACTATTTCGCTTCTTAATGGTTGAGACAATAAAACGGTCTAAATTAAAGATTAAAAATCCCCAGACTAACCCAAATCCAATAGATGAAAAAAGATTATCAAAAACAGTATAAAGTGCATAGCTTGACGCTATAAAAGCCATTACAGCTGTAAAAAACACGGTAGCACCTATTCCTGCGTATTTGTTTTGTTCGCCAATAGATGAGGTTTTAAGTATGTTTGTGTCTGCACCAGAACAGATAATGAAGAATTGCTTTAGCATGATGTGATTGATTTTGATTGATGATATCTATTAGAACGTTATTTATCTTATTTTGTTACAGTTTAAAGCCAAAAAAAACCTCAAATAATTGAGGTTTTCTTATTCTGTATTTATAAAAATCAATTAGTCTGTTACCACTTTACCATTAACAGTTCGTATTGGATTTTCAGAAATATTGACTGTAGCAACTCCGTTATTTGTGTGCGAAGAAATGTTTAATTTATTATTTTTCTTTACTAAATCTATTGCTTTATCTGATGTAATAGCATCACCATTATAATAAAACGAGGCTCCTTTTTTCGCCATTTTTATAATATGATCTAAAGTACTCATTGGAGGTGGAGGTGGAGGTGGAATATTCATATCATCATCTTCCCATGTTTTATTAAACTCACTAACTATTTTTCCGTCTTTATATACTTTAGTAATTTTTTGACCTGGAATAACTTTGCTTCCATCGGTTTGTTTATCGGATAATTTATTTCCTTTTTTATCAACTTCTACTCCCCAACGATTATAATATTTGGTTTTACCATCCATAATTGCGTAAAAGTGTTGTTCGCCATTAATTTTTATAAAACCAGTATTCTTTTCTACTTTTTCGGGAGCAGGAGGTGGTGGAGGTGGAGGATTTCTAAGGACTTTTCCGTTTACAATTTTGTTCTTTTTGTAGTATTCGTTAATAACCTTTTCTTGTTTTGCTTTTTCCTCTGGAGTAGCATTAGGATTTGCAGGTGGAGGAGGTGGTGGAATACTTGATTCTTCTCCTTTTTTTACTATTGGCGAATTTGAATAGTTTTTGTCAGTCTTGTCTACTAATTTTATTCTTACTGGTTTAAATGTATTAGACTTAGATTTAATGTCAAATAACTGAATGTAATCACCTTCTTTAGCTTTTAAAACTAATCCTCTTGCTTCATTACTTAATATGTTGCTTTTTATGTTTTGAGTTTTTACACCTGGGATTTTAAGCTTAAAAGCTGTTATGTCTTCCTTAGTTGTTGTAGCTAGAATTATATTTGCTATTCCTTTTTTGCTTAGATTAAGAAGACATCCATCACATTCTATTCCGTTAACCAATAGTTTTGGATCTTGAGGTTTCTTACTTTCAATTGCAAATGGTGTATTTCCTTTTGGTCGTATTACTTCTTGGTTATAAGCCACAATACGATAAAAGCCATAGTCTTGAACAGCATTAAAGATAAACCAGACTTCCTTATCTGAGATATCTTTAGGGCTATCAACATGAATATTAATGATATTGTTTCTTATCTCGGAATTAATATCTTGATGTAATTGATTGATGACTTGTATAAAGGTGTTTTTATTGGCTTTAATTCCGTCAATTTCATAAGTACCATTTTTAAATACTTTAATATCAATGTTTCTTGCTGTGTTTGTTGAAGTTAAAACATAGTTAGAGTCTAACTTCATTTTAGGAACAACCTCTTTTTCAATTTCTTTAGTTTGACTAAAACTAAAAAGTAAAATAGCTAATAATGGTAGTAACAATAAGCTACGTAACCAAACCGCTTTTTTTGATGTGTGTGTTTTCATAAGTGTAAAACGTTTTTTGATTGATGAATAATTGATTGCATTAACTAATGCTAACTCTTGTTGATTAGACGAGAATTGTAATAAAATATTTTGATAAGTTTTAGTGTCAACACCTTGTTTTATAACGTTTTGATCTGCTAAAAACTCATGATTAAGTTTGACTTCTTTTTTAAGCCAATACAGTAATGGGTTAAACCAAAAGACAACCTGTAGTAACTCTATAATTATAATATCTAAACTGTGTTTTTGTTTAGCATGTGTTTGCTCGTGCAATAAAACTTCGGCTGGGATTTGATTGTTTTCAAACTTAGTTTTATTTAAAAAGATGAAATTGAAAAACGTATGCGGAATTTCTAATTGCTCCATCAACACATTAACAAAGCGATTACTTTTAACTTTTGTATGCTTTTTGATTTTTGAAACAATACTGAATAAATTAATACAAAATCGAATTAAAAAGAGACTTACACCAATTAGATAAACTGACCATAATATAGTTGGCAGAAAACTTATCGATTCTTCTTCAACTATTGCATCTGCAACAAAAAAAGGAGGAGGTGTTATTGAGTTAGCATCATAATTTGGAAATGTAAAAGTAGGATCTACATATTTTATAAAGGTTATAAACGGAATTATTGCTGCCACTATTACTGCAACTAATAAATACACACGTTTAAATTTATGAATACTTAAGGGCTCTAATGCTATTTTGTAAAACAAAAGCAAAGCCAAAAGGCATGCACTGGATTTTAATAGGAGTAGTTCCATGATTACTTGTTTTTAATTTCGTTGTCAATTATTGCTCTTAATTCTTGTAATTCTGCTTTACTTAAATCGGTTTCTTTTGTAAAAAACGAAGCGAATTGAGAACTACTATCGTTAAAAAAGTTTTTAATTAAACCGTTTACATGCTTAGAGAAGTAGTCTTTTTTCTTAACTAAAGGAAAATATTGTCTAGAGTTTCCAAATTTTTTATAATCAATAAACCCTTTGTCTGTCATACGCTTTAACAAGGTTGCAACAGTAGTTGTTGCTGGTTTAGGCTCTGGATATGCGTCTAGTAAATCTTTCATAAAAGCGTTGTCTTGCTTCCATAAATAATTCATTAATTCTTCTTCGGTTTTTGATAATTGCATTTCTACAAGTTTAGAATGTTCTCTACAAATGTAGAACAAAAATATATATTCTACAAATGTAGAGTTGTTTTTAAATTATAAACTATTGTTTTCTAGAGCGTAAACTTTCTATAATTACTGTAGAAAGTATAAGTAAACCACCAAAAAAGGTGTTTAAGGTTGGGATTTCGTTTAAGAAAAAAAACGCAATGATAATACCAAAAACAGGTTGTGTACTACCTATTATACTTGCTGTGCTAACTTTAAAATATTTTAAGCTTTGCACAAAAAGTGTGTGTCCAATTGCTGTAGTTACTAATGCTAAGAGTAAAACAAATGGATATTGTGTTGTGATGTTTGAACTGTCAAATAGGAATAATGTTGGTACTAAAACAATTGTCATTATTAATAGTTGATAAAACATTAAGCTACTTCCATGATAGGTTGATACGTATTGTTTTAGTATTAAAATACGAAGCGCATAACATAGTGCAGAAAATAAACCTAGTAAAATTCCTTTTAGGTTATCGCTTTCAAAATCTAATTCTGGAGACAGTATATAAATGCCTAAAAGGACCATTGCGCCTAAAATAAGATACATATAATCGAACTTTGTTTTAGAAAACAAGGGTTCTAAAAGAGCTGTTAGTATTGGAAATGTAAATAAGGATAGCATACCAATTGCGACACTTGATAATTGTAAGGCATAGAAATAGGTAATCCAATGTGCTGCCATAAATAAAGCACTTAAAACAAAAGCGCCTAAATCTCTTTTAGATTGAATGTTAAGCTTGATTTTTTTATACTTACAAAAAAGGAATAAAAACAACATGGCTAAAGCGCTTCTCCACCAAATTGTTACAGGAGCTGGCATGTCTATATAACGACCTAAACTACCAGATGTACTAATTAGTAATGTGGCAAAGGTTAGTGCTAAAACGTGCTTTAAATGTTGGTCTTTCACTTTGGTTGGTTGTGTAAGCGGTAGAAATGGCATCCTTAATTTTGCTGCCATATATGGCAAAATTAAGATATAATGGATGACGCGACCACCTTTTGCTAATTTAAAAGCAAAAGGTGGTTACACCATAATTTTACTTAGACATTTCTGTAAAGTGTTTGTAGAAACCTGGAATAGTTTCGATACCTTTTAGGTAGTTCCAAACACCAAAATGTTCGTTTGGACTGTGTATTGCATCACTGTCTAAACCAAAGCCCATTAAAATGGTTTTGCTTTTTAATTCTTGCTCGAATAAGGCTACAATTGGAATACTTCCTCCACTACGTTGTGGGATTGGTGTTTTGCCAAAGGTGTCTTTATAAGCTGCACTTGCTGCTTTGTAACCAATGCTGTCTATTGGTGTTACGTAGCCTTGTCCACCATGATGTGGTGTTACTTTTACAGTAACGCCTTTTGGCGCGATGCTTTCAAAATGATTTTTAAATAAGTCTGTAATGTTTTCCCAGTCTTGATTTGGGACTAAACGCATCGATATTTTTGCAAATGCTTGACTTGCTATTACTGTTTTTGCACCTTCACCTGTGTAACCTCCCCAAATACCATTTACATCTAAGGTTGGTCTAATGCTGTTTCGCTCGTTTGTTGTGTAACCTGCTTCTCCGTAAACCGAGTCGATGTCTAATGCTTTTTTGTATGCGTCTAAAGAGAAAGGTGCTTTAGCCATTTGCGCACGCTCTTCTAAAGATAATTCTTCTACATTATCGTAAAAACCTGGAATTGTAATATAGTTGTTTTCATCATGTAATGAAGCAATCATTTTTGTTAACACGTTTATAGGGTTTGCTACTGCACCACCATAAAGTCCAGAATGTAAATCTCTGTTTGGTCCTGTTACTTCTACTTCTACATAGCTTAAGCCACGTAATCCTGTTGTTATTGATGGTGTGTCTTTGGCTATCATACCTGTGTCGCTAATTAAAATAACATCGTTAGCTAGCTTATCTTGGTTTTGCTTAACAAACTTACCAAGGTTGACACTTCCTACCTCTTCTTCTCCTTCTATCATAAACTTGACGTTACATGGTAATTCTCCATGTTTTGTCATGTATTCTAAAGCTTTAACATGCATGTACATTTGCCCTTTGTCGTCACAAGCACCACGTGCAAAAATAGCTCCTTCAGGATGTAAGTCTGTAGGTTTAATTACAGGCTCAAATGGTGGAGACGTCCATAAATTTAATGGATCTGGTGGTTGTACATCATAATGTCCATAAACCAAAACGGTTGGTAAGTCTTTATCTATTATTTTGTGAGCATAGATAATAGGATATCCTTCTGTTTCGCAAATTTCTACAACGTCACAACCTGCGTCTTTTAAACTTTTGGCAACAACGTCTGCAGTGTTTATAGTATGCTCTTTATAAGCTGAATCTGCGCTTATTGATGGTATTTTAAGTAATTCTATAAGTTCGTCAAGAAAACGTTGCTTGTTGTCTTGTACATAAGATTTTATGTTTTTCATTAGATAATATTGAGTTTAGGTAAAAGTACAAAAAAGGAAAATAATTTTGTTTGTAGTTATTATGAATATTGAAACTATTGTTTATATTTGCAGTCCGAAAATTATCGGAATAAGTCGCAGGCGTGGTGGAATTGGTAGACACGCTAGACTTAGGATCTAGTGCCGCGAGGTGTGAGAGTTCGAGTCTCTCCGCCTGTACTGAATAAAAAAAGCTTCTCAAATTTGAGAAGCTTTTTTTGTAAATCAGTTTTATATCCTTTTTTAAGTTTTACTATATTTGATTAAAGAAATCAGACTTTATTAAATTTTTAATACTTATTCCTTATCCAGTTTTAGCTATTCTGTTTATTGGTTTAAGTATCCTTATTTATAGCTTTTTTTTTACTAAATAACTCCCAAAAGAGTACACTAAATACCACTAAATACTCTAAGCTAATAATCCACAGATTTTCTGTATTGTCTGAATTAGTATATGCTAAGTAGCTTATAATGACAATAAAGCTCCATACTAATGGAAACTTATAATTAGTAAACACACTCAATATTAAAACAGTTGCAATGTACCAAGGATGTACAGTTGTGCTTAATAACAAGTAAATTGTAAAAGCGAATAACATGTTTTTTAATACTGTTGAAAAACCCCAATTCTTTCTGGATAAGGCTAAGTACCAAATAGAACTAAATATAAGTACTGGTAGAATTTTACCAATAATAGAAATTTCATTATAACCTGTTATAAGATAACCAACCTCTCTTAGTAAGTAGTATATGCTTGCGTTAAACTCGAAATCACCAAACCATAAACCTACTGTTTTAGAATAATTACTAATAAACTGAGTTGAAAAGAATGGAGCAAAAATAAGTAGTGTGGTTACACCTATAATTATATAAAAAGTAATTAGTTTTTTAAAGTCAATTTTTTTGTTGTCATTATTTAGTCTAAACCATTTAACAAATAAAGGTAAAAATAAAAGAGGGACTAGTTTAGTCGAAATTGATAATGCAAAAATAACTGCTGACCATTTCCATTTGCCTAATTGAAGTAGGTATAAACTAAAAATTAAAAAGAAAATCATAACTCCTTCAAAGTGTAAATTTCCTGTTAATTCAATTATTATAAATGGGTTTAAAATGTACCAGAATATTTTGTGTTTAGATAGTCCAAGATTGGTTAATAGTTTGCTTCCAAAGTATAAGGTTCCTAAATCTGCAGCGATAATAAGTAGTCTTAAACCAATCACAGAACCTAGAATGTTTGATGTTGAAAAAAGATTGCTTAAGGTGAAAAGTAATTGGTTAATTGGAGGGTAATTAGAATAATGACTTGCATTTAAAGGTTGCATTCCATCTATTAATAATTGAGCTTGAGCGATTGGATATTGCCCTATTGAAAAACTATCAGGAGTATATAGATAAGGATTAAAACCTTGCAGTATCATGCGTCCATCCCAAATGAAACGATAAAAATCCTGCGAGAGATTTGGTATAGCTAATAAGAAGACTAATCTACTTAGTACTGCAATTAGAACTAATAATTTAAAGTTGTTTTTATTATTGTTTACTATTTTTATGAATAGCCCAAAAAGAGTAACATATAATGCAATTAATGTTGTGTGATCTGTCCTAACTAGATCATAGGCAAATACACCATACAAACAAAAACTAGCTAAAATTAGTAAGACACTTAATTTGTTAGTTTTTAAAATGATAGTATTTAACATGATGCTTCTTGCGTTAGCGGTTGAAGTGGCATCCTTTTTTTGCTGCCATATATGGCAAAAAAAAGATATAACGGAAGACGCGACCCTTGTGGTAACGCCCAAATTATTACGCTTTAGAAGTTAAGGATTTAAAAAACACAAACCCGAAACCAATAGTTAGCATTAAATGGAATGGAAACAATCCAAAGTCACCTCCTTGATCTCCAACGACAAATGCTAGATACATTCCAAATGCAAAATACAGCATTAGTAAGCCTTCAAAAATGACATTTATAGAGATGTTTTTACGTAAGTATTTATTGCCTTTCCAGCTATCTTTTAATGTGCTAATATTAAATTTTGGTGTACGTACAAAATCACTACGTTTTCCTATATGACCTTCTATTACTGCGATTGAATTATGTAAAGAAAAACCCATTGCAATGGAGAAAAAGGTAAAAAATAAAACAATATATTTTATAAAATCTTTAAAGGTGTTACCATGACTTTTTTTGTACATTACCCAATAGCAAACAAAAAATATTATTGTGCTTACCACAAAAAAGCTCATGACATAAAAGTAAGGTCTTAAGTGTGCATATTGGTTTTTAATATATAGCATTGGGATACTTAAAACACCTACAATTAGTACATTTAAAAACATAGTACTGTTTAATAAATGTAAAATTCCATGAATTTTAGTTTTGGCAGAAATGTTTTTACTTTTAAGTACACGACCTAACATTTTTCTGAAGTTTTCTGCGCCTCCTTTGTTCCATCTAAATTGTTGTGATCTTGCTGCACTTATAACTACTGGTAATTCTGCAGGAGTCATGACATCTTCTAAATACTTAAATTTCCAGTTTTTAAGTTGTGCTCTGTAGCTTAAATCTAAATCTTCCGTTAGTGTGTCTCCTTCCCAATTACCTGCATCTATTATACAGTCTTTACGCCAAACACCTGCTGTACCATTAAAGTTAATAAAGTGTCCTTTACTACTACGTCCAACTTGCTCTAAAGTAAAATGTGCATCTAATGCAAAAGCTTGAATTTTTGTTAAGGTTGAATAATCTCTGTTAATGTGTCCCCAACGTGTTTGTACAACTCCAATTTCTGGGTCTTTAAAGTAAGGGATGGTTTTTTTTAACCAATTGGGTTCTGGTAAAAAATCGGCATCAAAAATGGCAATATATTCTCCTTTTGCAACTTCTAATCCTTCTTTTAAAGCACCTGCTTTAAAACCTTGTCTATTGGTTCTGGTAATATGAACTATATCTAGCCCTAATTTTTCTAATTTATCAACATGCTTTTTAGTTGAGACAACGGTTTCGTCTGTAGAATCATCTAAAACCTGAATTTCAAGCTTGTCTTTTGGATAATCTATTAATGCTATGTTTTCTAGAAGTCGATCCATAACATATAACTCGTTAAAAACGGGAAGTTGTATGGTTACTAAAGGAATTTCTT
Source organism: Olleya sp. R77988 (assembly GCF_044594215.1). Classification (GTDB taxonomy): domain Bacteria; phylum Bacteroidota; class Bacteroidia; order Flavobacteriales; family Flavobacteriaceae; genus Olleya. Next base: position 1,405,575 of record NZ_CP138988.1, read on the forward strand.
CCTGATTTTCTAGATTAAATTTTGGAGCTTGGTCTTTCTTTTTTTGTGCTGCTAAGTAATTAAACATCAGGTTTAATTGTGCCAAAGCATACATAAAAATTAGAACTAGCGAAATGCTATAAATAATGATGGTTATAGTTGGAAGTATCACTTTTTAAAACTGTATTTAAAAATCCAGGTTAATATCTTTATGCCTGCAAATATACTACCTTTTATGGTTCCTGAAACTTTTGAGACACCAATTCTATTTCTGTAATTTACAGGTACTTCTGTGTAGCTTAGTTTTTGTTTAAGTGCCTTTAATTGCATCTCTACTGTCCATCCATACGTTTTGTCTTCCATGTTTAAAGCTAATAGTTTATCGTACTTAATGGCTCTAAATGGACCTAGGTCTGTAAATTTTGCTTTAAAAAATAATGTCATTAGATTGGTTGCTAGCCAATTACCAAAAATTTGTGGCTTGGTCATGCTTCCGTTTTCTCTTAACTCCTTAACTCTGGAGCCAACAACAAAATCTAAATTATCTTCAATTATTGGAGCAACTATTTTTGTTAATTCTTCAGGGTAATCGCTATAATCTCCATCTAAAAACACAATAATATCTGGTTTTTCTGTAAGATTTGCAATGTACTCCATGCCTTTTAGGCATGCATAACCATAGCCTTTTCTAGGTTCTTTTAAAACGGTTGCTCCAGCTTGTTTTGCGTTAGTTTCGGTTAAATCTGTCGAATTGTTACTGACGACAATCACTTCGTTAACTATTGATGGAATACCTTTAATTACATGTGCTATAGAATCTTGCTCGTTATATGCAGGAATGATGACTTTTATTTTGGTCATTTAAGATCGCTTAGTTTGTTTTCTTTTTTAAAGGCCTTTAAATCGGTCCATTCTTTAATTTTTTGACCTGCTTTAAATTTTACTGCAGATATCAATTCTTCGTTTTTATACATAAGACAAAATCCGTTTTTCTGATTGTCTTTAAGTTGGCATTTATGATTTATCTTTTCGTTTTCATCATAAAATAACCACCAATTCGCTTTTTTACCGCTTTTATAATGCCCTTCTTTTGCTTTTTTACCACTTTCGCGGAAAAACTGCCAATAGCCATTTTGTTGATTTTTATTAAAGTGTCCAAATTTAGATATAACAGAATTGTTATGGTAGAATTTCCAAAATTTATTTTTTAAGCCATTACTATAAAATCCTTCACTTTTGATTTTAGAGTTAGTGTGATATGTTTTCCAAAACCCTGTTTTAATAGCATTTTTGTATAATCCTTGGCTTTTTAAGTGCTTGTTTTTATGATAAAATTTCCAGAAACCGTCTTCTTTATCATTTATATAGTATCCTTCTTTTTCTAATGTATTGTTATCAAAATAATAGCTCCAATATTTGGTTTTTAATCCTTCTTTAAAGTTTCCTTTATATTTTATAGTTTTATTTTCATTATAAAATATCCAAAAGTTTGATTTTAAATTATTGTTATAATGACCTTTGTTTTTAATGTTTCCGTTTTGGTAATAAAAAACCCAATAGTCTACTTTTTTATTGTCAATAGACCATCCTTCAGCTTTTAAATTACCATTGTCATAATAGTTTTTTATGTATGTTTTTTCTGCTTTAGCAGTAAAATTTACCAATAAAAATATATAGAGTAAAAAAGGTTTCATTCAAAAGTTTTAGAATTATTTGTTATTAATTAAATCCATAAGATCAACATCATTTCCTAATAATATTTCAGTAGGATTAATTCTGCCATCCATTCTATCGTTTTCTAATTTTAATACACCTCTTGGGCAAACTGCGCTACACACACCACAACCAACACAGCTTGAACGTACTATGTTTTCTCCTTTTTGCGCATATGCACGCACGTCAATTCCCATTTCGCAACTGTTAGAACAGTTACCACAAGAGATACATTGTCCACCATTGGTTGTAATTCTGAATTTTGAAAATAGACGTTGTTGAAATCCTAATATTGCTGCCATAGGACATCCAAATCTACACCATGCTCTGTTACCAAAAATTGGATAAAATCCAGTTCCAATAACTCCAGAAAAGATAGAGCCAATATAAAACCCATAAGCAGATTTAAGTGAACTAGATTTTACGAAAAAGATTTCAGTCGACGTACCTGAGTAGTAAATTATAAATAATGATAAAATGACTAGTGCATAACCAATTGCTCCATAACGTGCATCTTTACCTAATTCATGTCTCTTAAAATACATGACGCCAGCAAATATTAAGGTTAAAAACACACCAACACTAATAAGAAACCCTTCATTACTCAACCAATAGTCACCTTTAACATAAATGCCATCAACCCAACTTCCTTGTAAGAAAGAACTAACGACAGCTACAGTCATTATTACAGAAAAAACTAATACTGTATGAATTAACCAACGTTCTAATTTCCAAGCTGACATTTTTTTAGAAGATAATTGCCTAAAACTATCTCCAGCAGTTTCTGCCAATCCACCACAACCACAAACCCAAGAGCAATACCAACGTTTTCCGTATTTGTAAGTTAAAATAGGGGTAATTACTAATGTTGATACAACACCAAAAATAATTAATGCAATTCCGATATTTCCTGATTTAAAAAATTGGCCTAAATGGTAATCTTGAAACAAATAATAATTTAGAGGCCACACACTTTTTAGATCATAATATGGTAAATCGTTATTCATAACATACATAAATTCTGGAATCAAATAAGCAAAACCTAATTGAAAAAATATTACAGAAACTGTACGTAATTGTTGGTATTTATTATGACGGTATTTTAATATAAATTTATACCCAAAAGCTGCAATTGCTACTGTGTATAATGTACCATATACAAACCATTCACTAGCTTTTCTACCACTTAATAAATTACTTAAAGGATCAAAAAAACTAACTAAGCCAGTATTTGGAGCACCATCTTTACCAAGTCCTAACAATTCTGGAAAAAAATATAATACTATATAAAAAGCAGTTAATATAATACCTAAAGCCCATCCCCAAAATCCACGAGAAGATATGGACTTAAACCATGTTCCGTCGTTTTTAATCCCTTCTAATTTTGTTAAATACGCGTCTCTTGCATAAATAATTGTTCCAACAGTTATTAGCCCTAATGCTAATGTTAAAAATACAGCAGTATTAGGAAGATTAATGTTAAATAATGCAAGCACTAATATAAGTAGGCCTACAAGCCCAATACCTAAAGCAACTTTTTGTTTGGTTGATATATTAAAAGCATCTGGTGATGCTAATGACATACTATGGTTTAATTTATTACTCATAATTAGTTATACTGTTTGTAATCTATTATTGTATGCTTCAAGAATTTCTTTTTCAAAATGTTTATAAAACTCTGGGTCAAAATTGGCTTCATTTAGATTGTTTATTACAAAATCAACATCACGTTTTTCGGTTAGCCATTTGTCAAAAGTTTCGTGTCTCATTCTAATGCCAAAGGTATTGATGCCTAAAAATGCATTAGTGTCTTTATTGTAAGCTACAGTTATACATTTAGTATCATCTTCGTGTTTCCAATGGAAATGTTTTTCGTATTCTGGTCTTCCCTTTCGACCAAAAACCCAACCATAAGTTTGGTATTCTATATCTAAAAATTTGGCACTGTTAAACCAATGTCCTGGATTATAGTGCATTTTATTGTCGCAAATAGTTTGTGCTAAAACTTCTCCCATCATTCGTCCTGTGTACCAAACCGCTTCAATTGGTCGTCTTCCATTAATGCCTTTGTGCTGCTCAGCACAGTCACCAATAGCGTAAACGTCTTTAATGTTTGTTTCTAAAAACGGATTAACCAGAACACCTCTATTAATTTCTATATTAGACTCTTTTAAAAATGAAACATTAGGCGACACACCTGCTGTTAAACCTACAAAATCACATGGTAATTCTTCACCTGTTTCTTCAATTATAATGGATTTAACTTTACCGTTATCGTCAGAAACTATTTTTTTTAAATTAGTGTTTAACCTTAAATCTATATGATGGTTTTTAATGTGCCTGTTAATCATTTGACTTTCACCTTCTGGTAAAACGCCATTCCAAAAACTAGATTCTCTAACCAAAAAAGTTACAGGAATATTTCTGGAGTTTAACATTTCTGCAAGTTCAATTCCTATTAAACCACCTCCAACAATAACAGCTCTTTTACACACCTTATTATTTGGTGCAACAACTTCCAAATTGTCCAAATCTTGTTTGCTATATAACCCTTGTACACCTTTAAGATCTTGTCCAGGCCAACCAAATTTATTTGGTTTACTTCCTGTTGCAATTACTAATTTATCATATTGTAAAGTGTCTCCATCTGCAAAATGCAGTGTTTTAGATTTAGTTTCTACAGTTTTTACGTAACCTTTTTTTAGGTTGATTCTGTTTTTCTCCCAAAACCAATTTTCATATGGTTGTGTATGCTCAAATTTCATGTGTCCCATATATACATACATTAATGCAGTACGAGAGAAAAAGTAATCTGTTTCGGCAGAGATGATAGTAATCTTTTTATCAGATAGTTTTCTGACGTGTCTAGCTAAAGTCACTCCAGAAATTCCATTGCCAATAATTACAATATGTTCCATAGTTTTGGTTTTATTAAATCTTATGTCGCATTTAAAGTTAAAAACTTAATTTAGAATAATTAGTTTAGACTCTTTTTAAATTAAAATATAATGTAAGGTTCTCAAAATTATCAAAACTAGAATTTTTTTTTATTTTTTTTTGAAAGGTTATTCTAATTGTTAAGACTTAATGAGTGTTGTAAATTTTTTAATAAATTTTAAAGATGAAAAAAACACTAATTATATTATTTGTTTTCTGCGGATTATTTTCCGCGAAAGCGCAAGCATTAAACGAGTTTTTCACCCAAACTGACACGTTTTTAAAAACCTATGTTTCTGAAGGTAAGGTAGATTATAAAGCAGTTAAAAAAAACACAGAATCTTTAGATGCGATTTTAAAATTAGCAAACGATGTTACTGTAGATAAGACAGATGCAAATAATTATCAAGCCTTTTGGATAAATGCCTATAATTTATCTGTAATTAAAGGAATAATAGATAATTACCCTATTACGTCACCTTTGGATAAAGCTGGTTTTTTTGATAAAACTACGTATAGTTTGGCTGGTCAAAAAGTAACGTTAAATACTATTGAAAATGACCTGCTTAGAGCAAATTTTAAAGATGCTAGATTTCATTTTGTTTTAGTTTGTGGTGCGTTAGGTTGTCCACCTTTAATAGCAAATGTGTATTTGCCTGCAACTCTAGAAGCACAATTAGAGGCGCAAACCAAGCTTGCTTTAAATGGTAATTACTTTATTAAAGTAAATGACAAAAAGAAAAAAGTTGAAGGTTCTGAAATAATGAAATGGTACAAAGAAGATTTTGTGCAAAATGGAATGACAGAAATTCAGTTTATTAATAAATACAGAACTAATAAAATACCTGAAAATTATAAGTTAACCTACTTTACTTATAACTGGAAATTAAATAAACAATAAAATAATTTAGCTTTCGCTGAAAAAAATAAACAAACTAAATATGAAAAAACTAACACTATTATTAATTGCTTTAGCAACAACCTTTACAGGTTTTTCTCAAGAAGATGAAACTACTACAGGAAGTAATATACAGACGTACACACCTTCAAAATTATTAAGTAATGGACAATGGGATATTAAGTTTTTTAATAATCTATACACCCAAACCGAAAGCACTTTTACTAACGGAACAGAGCCTAGAGAAACTTATTTTACATCTACAGTAGATGTGTTTACTGGATTAAGTGATAGTAATAGATTTAATATTGGATTATTATTAGAGTTTAGATCTAACGTTATTGGAGATAGAGATGCATTAGACGTTTTTAAATTTGATGGAGAGAGTAATACTGCACGATCTGGATTTACATCTTTTGCTCCAGCTATAAAGTTTAACCCATTTAAAAGTGTTAGTAATTTTACAATCCAAACCGCTTTCCATATTCCTTTGGTTGATAATGAAAGTGAAAACGGAGTGTTTTTAGACCAAAAAGGATTTATTTTTCAAAATCGCTTTTTTTACGATCATAATTTTAACTCTAAATGGCAATTGTTTACTGAGTTAAATACAGAATATAACTTTGGAAAAAAAGAAGATAGCTTTGCAAATAATAGTTTAAGTTTAACTCCAGGTTTATTTTTAAGTTATTTTCCAAGCTCTAAATTTACTGTTTTAGGATTAGTACAACACCAACAACGTTTGGATACTGGTAATAATTTTGAGCAAGATTTTACAGCTGTTGGAGGAGGAGCAAAATACCAGATAACTGATGTTTTAAATATTGAGACTTTGTATACAAAGTTTGTAAGAGGGAATAATACAGGTTTAGGACAGTCTTTTAATATTGGTTTAAGAGCTCTGTTTTAATGGTAGATTAAAATAATATTTTGAATATATCCTGCTGAAAAGCGGGATTTATTTATATTTAGTAAAAAAATAAATGCGTTTTATTCAATCATTACTTTTAATAATTCTACTTCAATCTTGTTTAGCTCAAGACCATAAAATTAATGGTGTTAGTTATGTTGCTCATAAAGATAGTATTACTCAAAAAAATGTAGACCCATTACTTAATATTAATGCAAATTATGCAGCAATAATGCCTTTTGCAATGATTAAGGATTTGAACCATCCAGAAGTAACTTATAGTGAAGAGCGACAATGGTTTGGAGAAACTAAAATAGGTGGTAAACAATATATTGAAACTTTAAAAAAGAATAGTATAAAAACTATGCTTAAACCTCAATTATGGGTATGGAAAGGAGAATTTACTGGTTATATTGAAATGAAAACTGATGAAGATTGGATTATACTTGAAAACTCGTATTCAAAATTTATTTTAGATTTTGCTCAAATTGCTCAAGATACAAATACACCAATTTTTTGTATTGGTACAGAATTAGAAAAATTTATAGCAGCAAGACCAGATTATTGGACTAAATTAATAACTAAAATAAGATCCATTTATAAAGGAAAATTAACTTATGCTGCCAATTGGAATGAATATGAAAAAACTCCATTTTGGGACCAATTAGACTATATAGGGATTGATGCATATTTTCCGGTAAGTGATAGTAAAACACCAACTGTAGAAGAATGTATGGAAGGTTGGAAAAGCCATAAAAAGAAAATGGTTGAGTTTACAGAAAAATATAATAAACCCATTTTGTTTACAGAGTTTGGATACAGAAGTGTAGACTATTCTGGTAAAGCTCCTTGGACTGTAGATAGAATTGAAGACAAAGTTAACTTAGAAGGACAGGTAAATACAACTAAAGCGCTTTTTAAAATGTTTTGGAAAGAGCATTGGTTTGCTGGTGGGTTTGTATGGAAATGGTTTATAAATCATGATCGAGTAGGAGGTTTGGAAAACAACCGTTTTACACCACAAAACAAACCAGTAGAAAAAGTTATTAAAGAACAATACAGTACAAAATAATGCAGAAAATACTATTCTATATCATACTGTTTTCTATACATGTTTCATATTCTCAGACTGTTACAGACCTTAAAATACAAGGTAATAAAAAGCTAAAATCCAGTTTTATTAAAAAGGTAGCTAAAGCAAAAGCTGGAACAATTTTAGATTCAACACGATTAGAAGAAGATATTAAACTATTAAAAAGATTACCATCTGTATCACATGCTTCTTACCAAGTGTTTTCTTCAAATGATGGTAATTATAATGTGTTTTATAATATTGAAGAAAACTTTACCATCATTCCTTCTGTTAATGTTTACACCTCAAATAATGATGAGTTTGCTTACAGACTAGGTTTGTATGAGTTTAATCTTTTAGGTCAAAACATGATTTTTGGAGGCTTTTATCAAAAAGATATTTATAGTTCTTATGGAATAAATTTTAGAGCGCCTTTTTTGTTTAGTCGCGAGTTTGGTTTGGCTTTAAACCATCAAGATTTACAAACTTTAGAGCCTGTTTTTTTTAATAATACAACCTCAGACTATCAATATAGAAATAAGTCTTTTGAAATCTTAGGATTATATCAGCCTAATTTTAATAACCGTTTTGAAGCTGGTATAAACTATTTTTTAGAAGAATATCAATATGTAGCTGGAGCAACAAGTGTTAATATTCCGCAAGAATTAAGTGTTAAAAAACTATTGTATAAAGGTATTTATCAGTACAATAATTTAGACTACAACTATCAATATATTTCAGGTTTTAAAAGCACATTAACTTTGCAATATGTAACGTCAACAAGCGATGATTTACCAGAGTTTTTAATTGGATGGAACGATTTTAATTTTTACAAGCGTATTGGGCAAAAAGGGAATTGGGCTAGTCGATTGCGTTTAGGTTTAGCTAGTAATGACGAGACACCTTTTGCACCTTTTTCTGTTGACAATAACGTAAATATTAGAGGTGTTGGAAACACCATTGATAGAGGTACTGGAGCAATTGTTTTAAATACAGAATATAGACATACTTTATACGAAAAAAATTGGTTTGTGCTTCAAGGAAATGCATTTATTGATGCAGGAAGTTGGCGTAATCCAGGAGGTGATTTTGGAGATTTTGGAGATGCTGATAACCTTCGTGTGTTTCCTGGTTTAGGATTACGTTTTATACACAAATCAATATTCAATGCTATTTTTAGGATTGATTATGGTATTGGAATTTCTGAAAAAGATGGTCAAGGTTTAGTTTTTGGTATTGGACAATACTTTTAAGGCTAAGTAAAATTCACTAGTCAAATTAATCCTTTAGTACTGTAGGATCTAATTAATAAATAATAGATATTTTATTCTTTACTTTTTTTCATTTATAATATTTATATCTTTGTGTAAATAATACACAAAAATGGGCTCGATTCAAGATATTAAAGTTGCTGTAGATGCAGTTGTTTTTGGCTATTCATCTAAAAATATTTTATCAGTACTTTTAATTAAAAGAGGAGTAGATCCTTTTAAAAACACTTGGGCTTTACCAGGTGGATTAGTCTTAGATGACGAGTCTTTGGAAACTGCTGTCCAAAGAGAACTTAAAGAAGAAACAGGTGTTACTATAGACTATTTAGAACAATTATATACTTACGGAAAACCTGGACGTGATCCCAGAAATCGTGTAGTTTCGGTAAGTTATTTTGCATTAGTAAAACCACATCATTTTAAAATACAAGCAAACACAGATGCTGCTGAAGCACAATGGTTTCCTGTTAATCAATTACCAGAATTAGCGTTTGATCATAACGTTATTTTAGAAACTGCTAAACAGCGTTTAAAAGCTAAATTAACCTATCAACCTATTGGTTTTGATTTGCTAGAAAAAGAATTCCCTTTTTCGGATTTAGAACATTTATACACTTCAATCTTAGAAAAGAATATTGATAGACGTAATTTTAGAAAGAAAATTTTAAGCTTCGATATCCTTGAAGAGACCAATAAAATTAGCCAAAAAGGAAGCGGAAGACCAGCTAAGTTATTCAAGTTTAATACTAAAAAATATAACAGTCTTTTAAAGGAAGGGTTTCACTTTGAAATTAAGTTTGTGTAAAAATTACACAAAACATTTTGTCGCTAAGTTTATTTAATCTACATTTGTGTAAAATTAACGCAAATGTATTTAAATTTAGATCCTCAGTTTACGCCTTTTCAATCAGATAAAAATATAGAGTTTGAAACTTTTACTTTTTCTGGAGGAGAGCCACACATTAAAATCTTATCCAATTTAACTAACGTTTCAGAAGTTACAATTACAACAAGAGCACAATCGTTTAACGATTTTGGATTGCTGTTATTAACCATTGATGCTGTTAAGCGTTTTTATGTTGATAAAATAAATGTCTTCATACCTTATTTTCCAGCTGCAAGACAAGATAGGGTTATGGTACAAGGCGAACCGCTTTCGGTTAAAGTATATGCTGATTTATTAAACCAATTAAACTTAAATAAAGTCACTGTTTTTGATGCGCATTCAGAGGTTACTCCTGCAGTTATAAATAATTGTGAATCCTTATCTAATCATACATTTATCAAGCAAGTTATTTCAAGAATTAATAATGAAGTATTATTAATCTCTCCAGATGGAGGTGCTTTAAAAAAGATATATAAAGTGTCTGAATTTTTAGGCGGAATTCCAGTAATTGAATGTTCTAAAAAACGAAACGTAAAAAACGGAAAACTTGAAGGGTTTAAAGTGTATGAAGACGATTTAAAAGGAAAAGATTGTCTTATAGTAGATGATATTTGTGATGGAGGAGGAACCTTCATAGGTTTAGCAAAAGAGTTGAAAAACAAAAACGCTGGTAATTTATACTTGGCAGTAAGTCATGGAATTTTCAATAAAGGATTTGAGGTATTAAACCAGCACTTTACAAAAATTTTCACAACAGATAGTTTTAAAACTATAGAGGATGGTGTGGAGCAGATTACAATTAAAGAATTATTACAATGAAATTAAAATTATATAAAGAACAAATAAAAGACTGGCCAGAAAATGGACATCATATTATGGCACAGTTTGATGAAGATAAAATAATAGTTTATCAATCGTATAGACCAGAAATAGGCAATTTTGCTGCCAAAAACCAATATTTTGGAGGTGCTTTTAGTTTAAATCGTATGACTTGGATAAAACCAAATTTTTTATGGATGATGTATAGAAATGGTTGGGCAACAAAAGAAGGTCAAGAAGTAGTATTAGCTATTCATCTTAAGTTAGAAGCTTTTGAAAGATATTTAGAGAAAGCTGTGTATTCAAGGTTTCAAAGAGCGATTTATGCAACAAAAGAAGATTGGCAGAATCAAGTAAAAGAATCATCAGTAAGGTTACAATGGGATCCAGATCATAATCCTTATGGAGCAAAAGAAGAACGAAGAGCAATACAATTAGGATTAAGAAACGATCAAATTGAAAGATTTTCAAAAGAAGACATTTTAAAGATAGAAGACATCTCAAGTTTTGTTAAGCAACAGCATGAATATGTTTTGAACAAACAATTAGATAAACTTTTAATACCAGAAGAACATCCTTTTTTTAGTAGTAACGATGAGGTTAATAGAAAATTGAAACTAAAATGAAAACAAACAATATACATTCAGCATTATTTGGACTTGCAGTAGGAGATGCTTTAGGTGTTCCTGTCGAGTTTAAAGATAGGGCTTACTTAAAGCAAAACCCTGTTAAAGAAATGATAGGTTTTGGTACACATCATCAGCCAGTAGGAACTTGGAGCGATGATAGTTCTCTAACATTTTGTTTAGCCGACAGTTTATGTAAAAAATATGATGTAAATGATATTGGGCAAAAATTTGTTAAATGGGCAAATGAAGAGGTTTGGACACCACACGGACGGGTTTTTGATATCGGAATTTCTACAGATCGTGCTTTATATGCAATCGAGCAAGGAACAAATCCAATTTTAGCTGGAGGAGCATCAGAAATGGACAATGGTAATGGTTCTTTAATGAGGATTTTACCTTTATTGTTTTATATAAAAGATTTTAAAATTGAAAAACGATTTGATGTAATTAAGGACGTGTCATCAATTACACATGCACATATAAGATCTGTTTTAGCTTGTTTTATTTATCTGGAATATGCTTTACAAATAGTTAAAGGAAATGATAAGTGGATAGCCTATAGTAAGATGCAGAAAAATGTTACTCATTTTTTAAATAATAATGCTATTTGCTCTCAAACAGAAATGAATAAGTTTTATAAAATTTTAGAGATTCAAGTTGATGATGTTAAAATTCAAAAATTATACGAATTAGAAGAAACTGAAATAAATTCAAGTGGTTATGTATTAGATACATTAGAAGCTAGTTTATGGTGTATTTTAAGATTTGATAATTATAAAGACACTGTTTTAAAAGCAATTAATTTAGGTGGAGATACAGATACAACTGGAGCAGTAGTAGGTGGATTAGCAGGTTTAATTTATAGATTTGAATCAATTCCTACAGATTGGATAGATGTCTTATCAAGAAAAGAAGATATTATTAAATTATGTGATAAACTCGCTAAAAAGTATGAAAACTAAAATTGAATTAATTTCTGAACAAATCCATGAAATGTGGATGCGTTGGGCAAAAAATATTTTAAAAGAAGAAACTAATATTTCTGAAGAAAGAAAACAAAGATGGATTAAAGACTGTTTTAAACCTTATGAAGCTCTCTCGGAAGAGATGAAACAATTGGATCGTGATTTTGCTATTAAAATGATTTCAATAATAGAAAATAAAAATGAACACTAATAATATAAAAATAACAAGTAAATTTTTAAGTTTGATCTTAAGACATAATCCTGGTAAAATAGGTTTAGATTTAGACAAAAATGGATGGGCAAATGTTGACGATTTACTAAATAAATCTCAAAAAAAGCATAGGCACATAACAATGGAGATTTTAGAATTAGTAGTAGAAACCAATGATAAAAACCGTTTCGCCTTTAATGCCGATAAGACAAAAATAAGAGCAAATCAAGGACACTCATTAAAAACTATAGATTTGCAATTAAAACCAGTAACACCACCAGCGTTTTTATATCATGGTACAGTTGCAAAATTTATGGAAGCTATACAAAAAGAAGGCTTAAAAAAACAAAATAGACAACATGTACATTTAAGTGTAGATACAGAAACTGCTATAAAAGTAGGAAGTAGAAGAGGAAAGCCAATAATTTTAAGCATTAGAGCTTTGGATATGTATAAAGAAGGATTTCCTTTTTATTTATCAGAAAACAAAGTGTGGTTAACAGATGCTGTTCCGTCTGCGTTTATAGATTTTAAAGAGAATTAGAATGAAAAGAACATTAGCAATAGGAGATATTCACGGAGGATTAAAAGCTTTAGAGCAATTATTACAACGTATAAAAATTACAGAGGATGATAACTTTGTTTTTCTTGGAGATTATGTAGATGGTTGGAGTGATTCGGCTCAAGTTATTCAGTACTTAATTGAATTTTCAAAGCAATATGATTGCGAGTTTATAAAAGGAAATCATGATGCTTGGACAGAAGACTGGTTAAAAACCGGAATTGTAAATCAAGTTTGGTTTGCTCATGGAGGAAAAGAAACCATGGATAGTTATAAAGGATTTTCAGAAGAAGATAAAAAGGCTCACCTTCAATTTTTTAAGGATATGAGTTTGTGTATCGTTGATGATAAAAATAGATTGTTTTTACATGCAGGATTTACATCCATGCATGGTGTAGAAAAAGAAGTGCGTCAAGAAAATTTTTATTACGACAGAACCCTTTGGGAAATGGCTTTGACAATGGATAAACGTGTAGAGAAAAATTCATTGTTCTATCCAAATCGATTAAAGCATTATCACGAAATTTATATAGGTCACACACCAACAACTAATTTTAAAGTAGACACACCAATGAACGCTATTAATATCTGGAATGTAGATACAGGAGCAGCTTTTAAAGGAAAACTATCAGCAATAGATATAGATACTAAAACAGTTTTTCAAAGTGATAATGTGTACACACTATATCCAAATGAAATAGGAAGAAACAAATAAAAACGAAACCTATGAACCCATTATTATATACAGACGGTTACAAAGTTGACCACAGGAGACAATATCCAGATAAAACCACATTAGTGTATTCTAATTGGACACCAAGGATGAGCAGAATTAAAGATGTGGATCAAGTCGTGTTTTTTGGCTTACAGTATTTTATTAAAAAATACATGATAGCAGATTTTAATATTAACTTTTTTAATCAGCCAAAATCTGAGGTTTGCAAAAAATATCAAAGACGTATCAATAATTATTTAGGCGAAAACAATGTAGGTATTAAACATATTGAAGACTTACATGATTTAGGCTATTTACCAATGCTAATTAAAGCATTACCAGAAGGTGTGTCTGTACCAATCAGAGTGCCAATGTTAACCATGTATAACACAAAAGCAGAGTTTTTCTGGTTAACAAATTATTTTGAAACTATCCTGTCAACAACCTTGTGGTTGCCATGTAACTCTGCAACAATTGCAAAACAGTATCGTAAAATTTTAGATCAATATGCACAGCAAACATCTTCTGTTCCAGAATTTGTAGATTGGCAAGGTCATGATTTTTCGATGCGTGGAATGGGAGGATTGGAAGCTGCAATAGTATCTTCTGCTGGACATTTATTAAGCTTTACAGGAACAGATACAATACCAACTATAGATTTTTTAGAAGACTATTATAATGCAAATTCAGATACTGATTTAATTGGTGGTTCTGTTGCTGCAACAGAACATTCTGTAATGTGCATGGGAACAAACACTGGAGAGCAGGAGACCTTTAAAAGACTAATTTCAGAAGTCTATCCAAACGGAATTGTATCTATTGTTTCTGATACTTGGGATTTATGGAAAGTATTAACAGAGTATCTTCCAAATCTTAAAAACGAAGTACTAGCAAGAAACGGAAAAGTTGTAATCCGTCCAGATTCTGGAGATCCAGCAGATATTATTTGCGGTAATCCAAACGGTAAAACGGAAGCAGCTAAAAAAGGAGTCATACAATTGCTTTGGGAAATTTTTGGAGGTACAACAAACGCAAAAGGCTATAAAGAGTTAGACAGTCATATTGGAGCTATTTATGGAGACAGTATCACTATTGAAAGAGCAACAAATATTTGCGAGCGTTTAAAACAAAACGGATTTGCATCTACAAACGTTGTGTTAGGTATTGGTTCTTTTACCTATCAATATAATACACGTGACACCTTTGGTTTTGCTATGAAAGCGACTTATGGTGAAGTGGATGGAGAAGCAAGAGAAATCTATAAAAACCCAATTACAGATGATGGAACCAAAAAGTCTGCAAAAGGTTTAATTAAAATTGAAAAACAAAACGGAAACTATAAGTTAGTGGATCAAGTCTCTTGGGAAGAAGAGCAGAAAGGAGAGTTAAAAGAAGTCTTTAAAGATGGAAAATTACTAATTGATGATTCATTAACTGAAATAAGAAAACGAATAAGAACTTAATTATTTTAAAAAAAAGCTTCATGTAAATGAAGCTTTTTTTATGCAATATTCTTCCTGTAATAAGCATATAAATCATCTGCAGAAGCACCAAACCATTTTTTAATATATATCCTTAAGAAATGGTATTGAAGCTTAAAAACACCATGCTTTTTATATAATCGTGCTGAGGTTTTTATTTTTTTATTAATAACAACAAACTCTTTACGTTTATATAATTCGTTTATTAAAATATTGTCTTCATAAATGGTGTAGGTTTCATCAAAACCACCAATATCATTAAACAAAACTTTAGTGATAAATTGGCTTTGGTCACCACCTCTACAAACTCTCCAAGAAAATTGTGTAAGCCAACTTGCCAAACGTAACCACCAGTGATTACTATCAAACTGTAATCTAAAACAACCAGCATTGTGTCCTTTTTTTATTTCATTTAAAATAAGTTGGTCGTAGTGGGTTGGAGGATAAGAATCTGCATGTAAAAAATAAAGGATATCTCCTTTTGCAGCTTTAGCTCCAATATTCATCTGCTTTGCACGACCTTTTTCAGACTGTAATAAGGTAATATTGAGACCTAGATTTTGAATGATATTAACAGTATTATCACTACTTCCTCCATCAATCACAATAATTTCTGATACTGTACTTAAAGACGCATTATCGATTAGATGATGTAAAACATCTGTAATATATTTAGCTTCGTTTAAAACAGGAATAATAATGCTAATCATTCAAGTCCCAATTATAGTCTTTGTAACTAATTTTTGCGTCTTCGGATATTTTGCTGGTGTTATATTTAGAAATAAAACTAACGATACTTCCGTTTTGTTTAAAATCTTTAGCAAACCATTTAAATATTTTAGACAATTTTAAATGTGCTTCTTCAATTTGGTTATGCTTTGGATCATTTAAAAACGCTTTTGTAGCATTAGTTAATTGGGCTTCTAAATTTTCAGCAGTAAATGCTGTGTTTTGCAATTTTGGACAAGAATAAGAAGCACAAACAATTGCAAAATGGATTCTAGGTTCGTCCATTTTACGTAATATTTGATGTTCGATTTCGTCTAAATTATACCATTTATCTCCTAGTTTCCATAAGCGTTGTTTCCAAGGGTCTTTGATGTCTTTTATACTTTTAACAGGATAATTACGTAATATTAAATCAACTGTAAAAGCATTGTAAGCGTTAATCCAAAAAGCTAGTTTTTGTTCTTTAGTAACAGTTAAATCCTTTTGCTTGATTTTATCTAAAAGATTAATATAAGCATTAAGTTTCCCATAATTTTTCATCAAACTAGGATAATTAACAGTTCCGTTTTCTGAAACATTTTCCGTTAATAATTCATCCCATAATTGATGGGTTGTAATATTTCTAAATGATTTTGTTAATTCCTGATGGAAATCACCTGTGTCTATTATTGTATCCTTTTTAATTTCAGTTTCTGTAACTATTTTTTCAACTTTCTTGTTTTCAATTACAGTCTCAACAACCTGTTCAACAGGTTCGGTTTTAGCTATCTCTTTTGAAGGAGTAGTTACTGTCTTTTTACTTGAAGAACATGAACACACACACAAGGATAATAATAGTATAGAAATATATTTCATGTGTCTGTTTTGTTGTTTTTTGCTTAACGTATTTTAAAACTTGAAAATTTTAATAAGATTCCTGCTTTAGCAGAAATTTGCTTAACAACATCCTCCACCATCATAATGGTAAGTAGACTCGCTAATAAAAATATCGTCTCTTCCTAAAGCAGCAATTTGACCAGCAGTTTTATCGCAAATGGCAATAGGCTGATTTTTTAGTAAAATATGTCCAGCATTATCATCAAAAAAGTCTTGATCTCCAAAATAGATAGCAGCTTTACCAGTAAAAATACATGGTCCATCTGCTGGCATTGGATCTTTAATTGCTGCAACTTCTATAGATTCGATATAAATCAACTCGTCAGTTGGATAATTTTTAGGATCTAAAATACGGTAAGGTTTACGTGCTCTAATCTCGATAGTTCCAAAACCTGCATCTGTTAATGCCTTTACATAGTCAGCAATTGGTAAGCTTCCGCTTAAGCATAAAGCACGAAGCCTGTCATCATTACGTAACGTATCATTCATTGGTTGCTCACAAGTTGGGTCACTCATAACCAATCTTCCGTGTGGTTTTAATACACGATACATTTCTTCAATTGCTTTTTTTAAATCTTCTGCTTTAAAAATATTAAATAAGCAATTTTGTGCAGCAACATCAATAGAGTTGTCTTCTACATTTAAGTTTAATGCGTCTCCTTTTACAAGGTCAACAAATTCACTTTTAAACCAATCGTTTTGTGCTTCTGCTTCAATAAAATTTTTGCGTGATGCTTCTAGCATTTCATCTACAACATCAACTCCAATAACACCACCTTTTTGACGATTAAAGTAAGCGAACTGTAATAACTCCATTCCTCCACCAACACCTACATAGAGTGTTTTAGGGTTGTTGGTCAAGTCTCTTGAATTTACAGTGCTTCCACAACCGTAATTCATTTCCTGCATGATTTTTGGGATTTTTAAACCAGGTAATTCCCAAATAGGATTTGTAGTACAACATAACCCAACATCTGGAGTTAAAGCTGCTTCTTTATATAAATCGTTTGTTGCGTCTAAATAGCTCATAAATTTTAGTTTTTAGTTTTCAGTTTTCAGTCTCAGTTTACAGTTATAGTGAGACTGAAAACTGTGACTGCGACTGTCAACTATTTTATAATATCTTTATTAATTCTTTAAAAAGCGTTATCATTTCTGGTTCTGCTTTGTTTGCCATAGCAATAATTTCTGTAATATTTACTGGCTTTAAATTACTTGGGTCGCACTCGTCTGTTAAAACTGACACTGCAGCTACATTTATTTTTAAATGATTAGCAACAATAACTTCTGGGACAGTGCTCATACCTACAGCATCTGCGCCAATAATTTTTAGCATTCTGTATTCTGCTCTGGTTTCTAGCTGTGGACCAACAACACTTGCATAAACACCTTCATGTAATTTGATATTATTTGCTTTGGCAATAGATTTTAGCTTAGCATTTATGTCTAAATTATAAGGTGCACTCATGTCTGTAAAACGCTCGCCAAGTTCTTCAACACCTTTAAAAGCTAAAGGAGAACTTCCTTGAAGGTTTATATGGTCGTCAATTAACATTAATTCACCTTTTTTGAAGTCCAAATTAATGGCTCCAGAAGCATTAGAAACTAATAGGGTTTCAATCCCTAGTTTTTCCATAATTCTTACTGGATAGGTCACATCTTGTAATGTGTAACCTTCATACAAATGAAAACGACCTTGCATGACAATTACTTTTTTACCAGCTAAATTTCCATAAATAAGTTTTCCTTTATGAAACTCGACAGTTGCGGTTGGAAAATTAGGAATATGGTTATAACTTACTTCATTTATAATGTCTATTTCTGCTGTTAATTGACCTAATCCTGTTCCTAGAATAATTCCAACTTCTGGTTTGTCAAATCCTTTTTCTTTAAGGTATTCTACAGTTTTATTTATGTGTTTTATCATGCTTTGATTAATGCTTTTAGTATGTTGTTATCCTTTATATCCTCAAAAGTATCCACATCATTTAATTGTTCTAGCAAAAATACACTTTCATTTTTTAAATTTTTAATAGTGTCTTTAAAAACGGTTTCTGTTCCCCATTTTTTATTTTTAAAAACAGAAGTATGGAGTGTTTTCATTCCTAAAAGATAGTAACCACCATCTTCTGCAGGACCAATAACTACATCGTTTTTTGCTAAAACATCAAAAGCTTTATTGATGTGTTCTGGTTTTAAATCGTATAAATCACTTCCTACAATTATTACATTTTGATAGCCATTTTTAAACCCATTTTCAAATGCGTTTTGCATTCTTATACCTAAATCATCACCAAATTGTTGATGTTTTTGATAGATATTGGAGTCCCAAATATCATTGTCTCTAACTTTAACCGTATAGTATACTGCTTTGTCACAATCCAAGTCATGTAAGACACTTTCTGTATGCTCTAATAATTTTTTATAGATCGCTAAAGCGGAAGTATTGCCAATAGTTTTGGCTAATCTAGTTTTAACTTTTCCTAATTCTGGATTTCTGGTAAAAGTAATAATTAGGTTTTTGTTAGCCATTAATTTTTAGTTTCTGTAGTATCTTGATCTATTATTTTTTCGCCTTCTTTTAACCATTTGCTCCATTCTTTTGAGAAAGCATGGACTTTTTCGGTTTCATTATTGTCAGAATCTATTACGGTAAATCCATTGTTTTTCCATTCAAAAATCCCTCCATATAAGTTAAAGATGTTAGTATAACCTGCTTCTTTTAATTTTTTAGCTATAGTTTCGGATCTAATTCCTAAGGAGCAGTACACTACTATTTTATCCTCTTTATTAGGTAGTTTTTTTATGGTTTCATTGACATCAAAATCATCATAACCTACACAAATTGCGTCTTTAATATGGCTAACTTCAAATTCTCTTTCTTCTCTAGAATCCAAAAGGATGGCATTAGTATTTGGCATTGCTAATTCTTGAACAGAAATATAAGGAATACTATTATCGTTATGTTTTTTTAACAGCTTTGAAAGCTTGTTTTGAGACATAGCAACACTTGAAAATAAGACTAAAATAAAAAATAGATGCTTCATAAAATTTATAATTTAAGCAACACTTCCTTGACAACTACTACCTGCACCAGCTGTACAGCCATAACAATGTTGAGAAATAACAATATTGCGTCCTTCTAATAATTCTTGATTATATTGTGAGATATGTTTTGCTTTGCTATTTACTGGTAATTCTAACATTTGGTTAAAATCGCAGTCAAATAAATAGCCATCCCAACTTACAGATAATGTATTGGTACACATGACATTTGAAACAGCTGTTGGGTTGTAGGCTTCTACTAAAGCATACATATAATCTTCATAGTTTTCTGATGCAATTAAATAATCTAAAAATCTAGCAATAGGAAGGTTGGTAATAGCAAAAAGATTGTGAAACTGAATGCTAAAATCCTCCATTAATGCTTTTTTAAAATCTTTTTCCATTGCCATTTGGTCTCCAGGTAAAAAAGCTCCAGATGGGTTGTAAACAAGGTCTAATTTAAGCTTGCTGTCTGGCATACCATAACCTACTGCATTTAACTCTTGTAAGGCTTTAATGGACATGTCAAAAACACCTTCGCCACGTTGTTTGTCTGTTTTTCCACGTGTCCAATGTGGCATGGAACTGACCACATGTATATTGTGTTTTTTGAAAAATTCTGGTAAATCGTAATACTTTTTGTTAGCACGAATAATAGTTAAATTAGAGCGTACAATAAAATCTTTAATTCCAATCTTAGAAGCCTCTTCCACAAACCATCTAAAATTTGGATTCATTTCTGGAGCACCACCAGTTAAGTCTAAAGTATGTGCTCCTGTAGTTTTTATGACATCCAAGATTTGTTGCATGGTCTGTTGCGTCATAATTTCTTTTCGGTCTGGACCTGCATCAACATGACAATGCTCGCACACTTGATTACACATGTAACCAACATTAATTTGTAAAATCTCTAATGTTTTTGCTTTAAGCGGAAATTGATTTGTTTCAGAAATTTTATTTTTAAAAGTAGGTAATTCTCCATTGGCAAAAATACCATTGGATAAAATTTCTAATTGTCTGTTTGTATTAGCTAAATCACTATGTCTTTTCTGTAGTGATTGTGTTTTTAGTTTAGTCATTTATTGAAAACTTCTTTTTTAAATAAATATCGTAATTTGGGTATAATTGTTTGACGAAAATTTTGCTTTAGACTTACAATAGTTTAGTCTATTTTTACATTAAAATTAAGTTTAACCGTCTAATTTATTCACTTTATTCATCATTTGTACACCATGTACTAAAGTTGCACCACTTTTTATTGCAGCACCAACGTGTATGGCTTCCATCATTTCTTCTTTTGTTACACCACGTTGTAAACCATCTTTTGTGTAAGCATCAATGCAATAAGGACATTGCTCTGTATGTGCAACTGCTAATGCTATTAAAGATTTTTCGCGAGCAGTAAGTGCACCTTCTTCAAATACTTTACCGTAATAATCAAAGAATTTATTACCAAGTTCTTCACTCCACTCGGTTATTTTTCCAAATTTTCTTAAATCTGTTGGATCGTAATAGGTTTTAGACATATAAAATATTTTTTTACTAAGATAAAAATCTAGAATTGTTTTGTCGAAAACAATATAAAGACTTAACAAAATTAATTAATAGTTTGTTGGTTTTGGTTTAGAAAATTTTTTAGTTTGAATAACCTCTGTATTGATGACAGTCTTGTCTAAAAAATCAAAAACAGCATCAAGGTCTTCAACGTGCACATTAGCTGCATCATGATTTCCATTTTTTACGATATTAAAATAAAAAGAAGATTCTAAATTAGTTAGTTTTTCTGCTATTGTATTAGAGCCATCTAGTATGATATATCCAGACTTGTTAGGCGAACAATTTTGGTGAGGAGCAGTACCAAAAGGTATGGTTTTGTCTTCTGTTCCATGAAAAAGTACTGTAGGTACTGCGTTTTCTTTAGTTAAAAAATCAATATCTAACAAAGCACCAGAAAACGATATAACTCCAGCAAATTTTATGTTTTTATAGGATGTAGAATTTGATAAAAAATAAGATTTCATATATACTGCATTTAAAGCTGTTTCTGCTCCAGAGCTACTTCCTGCAGCGATAATTTTTGTTGTATCAACTTGAAGCATGTTACTATTTTGGTAAATAAAGTTGGTTGCATCTAAAAAATCTAAAACCGCTTGATTAAAAGTAAAGAGCTTGTCTTCTTTGGATACATTACAACCAAAACCTGATTTTTTACCTTGTCGCAAAAGCCTATAAGAAATAGAAACACCTATATAACCTTTGCTAGTTGCAAATTCTGCAATATTTTTTTCGTCAGTACCACCACGTGTCCCATTAGCAAAACCTCCACCATGCATCCAAATTATTACAGGTAAACTGTCTGAAGCTTTAATGTTTTTTGGTGTATAAACATCCATTTTTAAGGTGTCTAACCCTTTAATGGCATAGGTTAAAGTTTTCATGTTTTGTGCTTGACTTGAAAAAGATAGTAGTATTAAAATGGTAAGATATAGATTTTTCATAAAAGGATGAATGCCACTTTTTTGAACAAAGAACCGATTTTTCTATTAAATATTTTGTTTTTTTAATTTCTTAAGATAAATATCCATTATACAATGTACAAAAAAGTATTACTTTTAAATTCTTTTTTATCAAAGTATGCAAAACTGGATTGATCTATTATCCGTATTTAAAGACAGACAAGAACCTGTTGCTTTAGTTACAGTAACTAAATGTTTAGGATCTACACCTTGTGTGGTTGGTTCTAGAATGCTAGTGACTATAAATAAACAAATTTATGGAACCATTGGAGGAGGGAAACTAGAGTTTAAAGCTATTGATGAAGCTATTATCGCATTAAGTAAAAATAAGATAATTGAATCTACATATACTTTAGGTCCAGAATTTGAACAATGTTGTGGCGGAAAAGTAGAATTTATTATAGAACCTATGAATCAATCACCAGAATTATTTTTATTTGGAGCAGGACACATTGGAGTTGAAATTGCTAAACTATTAGTGGATACACCTTTTAAAGTTAATCTTATAGATTCTCGTGATAATTGGTTTGATAATTTAGAATTAAATAAATCTATTACTATACATCAAATTAAAGAAAACGATTTTAAAACTTTTAGAGATGCTGTTAAATGGGGAATTAATAGTTATGTTTTAGTGTTGACACATAATCATGCAATAGACTTTGATATAATTGCTTTAGCTATTCAAAATGAAACTAAATTTTTAGGTTTGATAGGAAGTAAAACCAAAAAGGTACGTTTTAATAATATGCTTATTAATGAAATGAATATTCCTGAAGGTATGACAAATGTAGTGTGTCCAATAGGTTTAAATATTGGAGGTAATACACCAAAAGAAATAGCCATTAGCGTTGTTGCGCAATTACTACAAGTGCATTATCATTCAGGTGTTATCAATGAAAAATAATAAATCCATTATAGATAAACTTACTGCGCTTTGGGCTTTAAACGAGTCTGGATTAGGTGGTTTTTTGCATGTGTTTAATTCGCCATTTACTGGGTTAATTGTTGGTGGAATTGCTATTTTACTAATTAGTTTAATTGCATATTATGCCGAAAATAAATGGCAAACCATTTTAAAAGCATTGGTAATTATATTAATAATAAAAATGGCAGTTAGTCCGTATTCGCCATTTACAGCTTATATTTCAGTTAGTTTTCAAGCAGTTTTTGGTGCGTTTTTATTCTCAAATTTTTCTTGGAAAGGCATCACTTTAATAATTTTTGGAATGACCACTTTTTTGCAATCTGCTCTTCAAAAATTATTAAAACTTACTATTATTTATGGTACAGAATTTTGGGAAGCCATAAATATTTATGGAGTGTGGATTCAACAAAAAATAAATTTTATAACTCAAACATCTACAACTTCAATTTTAATAACAATCTACCTCTTTATTTATGGACTGTGTGGTTTGCTAGCAGGACTCTTTATAAAAAGCATGATTGGCATTATTTCTGCTAAAACAGAAACTACTTTTTATTTAGACCATAATAGTGTCAAGACTAAAGATAAAAAATCAAATAAGACTATTAAGACTAAAGTCATCTGGATTTGGCTAATCACTGTAGCGACTATTGTTTTAGCATTTATAGTTTTTGGAGGTCCATTATTTGGATGGCAAAAAGCGATATATATCATTTTAAGAAGTTTCTTAATTTTAATGCTTTGGTATTTGGTTTTAGGACCTTTTGTCTTAAAATTAATAAGAAAACATCTCACTAAAAAAGAATCTAAATATCAAGAAGATATTGCTAATGCAATGGATTTGTTTCCCTATTTCAGGCAAATAATTTCATTTACTTGGAAAGAAACCAAGCACCTAAAAGGCTATAAAAGATTCAAGTTTTTTATAGCAAATAGTATTTCTAATTGTATAAGTTTTAAAATTCCTTCAGAATGATTTACATACTAACAGGAGCAATTAGAACAGGAAAAACGACCGCTTTAATAGAGTGGTCTAAAACCAAAAAAGATGTTGATGGATTATTGTGTCCTGATGATGAGAATGGAAAACGTTATTTTCTGAAAGTAAAATCTAAAGAAGAATTTGAGCTCGAAATTGAATCTAAAAACGACATTGAACTTGAAAAAATAATCGAAATTGGATCTTTTCAATTTTTGAAATCTGCTTTTAAAAAAGCAAATGAGTTTTTAGAACAGATGCTTATAGTGCCAGCAAGGATGTTCCTTATTATTGATGAACTTGGAAAGCTTGAATTAAGAAACAAAGGTTTGCATCATTCTGCAGAACAGCTTATTCCTAAATTCATGAATAATAGCAAACAACACTTGATTCTTGTTGTAAGAACTTCTTTGCTTGAAGAGATTATTGGTCACTATCAAATAAAGGCATATACATTAATCACAAAGTCAGATTTAACTAAAAATAGTCTCGCTTAAAGCATAGTAAATTGCCATAATTGCAGAAAAGATAGCACTTCCCAAGAAACGCCATTTTAGTTTAAAGCGATTTTGAATAATATAATTTGCGATAAACGAAATAGGAATATTTACCAAAAACGACCAAAAGGCAATCTGTAAAAGATTAAAGCCTATAGCTTCAAACTGACCAGAAAATAATTTAATAAATAGTAAATGTCTAGCTATCCAAAGTGGATTAAAATAGGCAATTGCCAAACCTGTTTTTGTTAAAGTAGCTTTAATCCCTTTTAAAGATTGCGTCTTTTTTACAATCCAGTCAAAGTAATTTGGTATTTCAAAAGCATAAAAAGTGGCTCCAATACAAACCATTCCTAATAAACGATACCAAGAAAATTCATCTAATAAAAGCGCAGCAATAGTATCTCCAGCACTGTAAATTAGTGCGCCTTTTAGTATGTTTTGTTTTTTGTAATGCACTGAAAATGTTTTAATTTAATTCGTCAGTTCGAGTGAATTTTACGATTGGAAATGAGTAAAATTTGTATCGAGAACAAGAATTTAATTAAAATTGGTTCTCGATACAATTTTCGTTCCTCAAATCACTCGAACTGACAATTGTTTTTATTTCGTGTTTTCATACAAACCCATTAATACTTTTTCAGGAGTCATAGGAGCATGAAATTCTAAATTATAGTTTGGATTAAAAGCCTTTATAGCATTTTGAAGTGCAAAATAAGCGCCAATTCCATACATTAAAGGAGGCTCTCCAACTGCTTTAGATTTTAAAATTGCCATTTCATTTCCTTCGGTTTCAACAGGAATCACTTCCACAATTTTTGGAACCGAAAATATATCAGGAACTTTATAGGTAGACAGTGCATTAGATAATAATCTTCCATCTTTATTATAGGCAATTTCTTCCATAGTCATCCAGCCAATTCCTTGTATTAAAGCACCTTCTACTTGACCTAAATCAATACCTTCACTCATGCTTTTTCCGTAATCGTGTACAATCTTCACAGAATCAAATTCATAAGTACCACGTGTACAATCTATTGTTGTTGTTGTGATTGCTGTTCCGTAAACATGATACGCAAAAGGATGTCCTTTTTCTTTTGTTTTATCAAAGTGAATTTCTGGAGTTGCGTAATGCGCATTTTCCGTTAAAGCAACACGTTTTAACATGGCTTTACTGATGAGTTCTGTCCAAGTTAAAGCTGATTTTTTTCCGTTTATAAAGATAAATTCATCTTTAAAAGTAATGTCATTTTCTGAAGCATTTAAGTCTTCCGAAGCTACAGTTTTTAGTCTTTCCACCAAAGCTTTACAAGCCATTAAGGTTGCTTTTCCGTTTAAATCTGCAGTAGAACTCGCAGCAGAAGGAGATGTATTTGCAACACGAGTAGTATTAGTAGTTTCTATCTTAATTTTTTCAATAGGAATGGAAAACACATCTGCAGCAATTTGCATCATTTTGGTGTTAACACCTTGACCCATTTCTACAGCAGCTGTACTAATACCAACGCTTCCATCTAAATAGATATGAACCAAAGCACGTGCATGATTCATTGGCGTGTTGGTAAACGAAATACCAAAAGTAATTGGCATAAAAGCCAATCCTTTTTTAAAGCTTGTATTGTTTTTGTTGAAATCTTCAACTTCTTGCTCTAAAGATTCAATATTAAATAATTGTTTAGCAGAATTCCATGTGTTTTTAGCTTCTACTTTTTTTGCGATTTGTCCATAAGAAAACGTGTCGTTTTCATCTAACAAATTGGCTTCTTGAATTTTTCTTGTTGGAACACCAATCTCATTTGCTGCTTTTGCAATAGCAGACTCGATTACAAACATACCTTGCGGACCTCCAAAACCTCTAAAAGCTGTATTTGGTGGTAAGTTGGTTTTACAACTCAATACTTTTGTAGTGACGTTTGGTACGTAATAACTGTTGGTTGCATGAAATAAGGTACGCTCAGCAATTGCTGGAGATAAATCTGCTGCAGCTCCAGAGTTTTGTAAAAACTCGGTTTGATACGCTATAATTTTTAAGTCTTTTGAAAGTCCAATTTTATAGTTGCTTTCATATGGATGACGTTTTCCAGTCATGCGTAAATCGTCATGACGATTCAATATTAATTTTACCGATTGATTTAAATGATGTGTTGCTAAAGCAGCCATTACAGCCCAAGGTGTCGCTTGGTCTTCTTTACCACCAAATCCGCCTCCAAGACGTGTCACATCTACTTCAATTTTATGCATGGCAACACCTAAAACTTTAGCGATAGTTTTTTGTACAGCTGTTGGTCCTTGAGTAGAAGATGTAATTTTTATGTTTCCGTTTTCTAAAGGCTCTGCGTAAGCACCTTGCGTTTCGATATATAAATGTTCTTGACCATTTGAAAATGTTTCACCTTCAAAAACATAGTCGCAATCTGCAAACGCTGTTTCGGTATCACCTAAGCTAAAAGATCTTGGTGCATTAATAAAACTACCCATTGCTTTCGCTTCTTTAGCTGTTGTAATTACTGGTAAATCTTCAATTTCAATGTCAATTAAACTTCTTGCTTTCCTTGCTATAAATTCCGATTCTGCAACAATTAAAGCGATTGGCATTCCCCAAAAGTGGACTTCATCTTCCGCAAATAAAGGTTCGTCAGGAATAATACCACCAATTTCATTTTCCCCAGGAACATCTTTATAAGTGAAAATACGTTCTACGCCTTCTAAAGTTTCCGCTTTAGAATAATCGATGCTTTTTATTTTTCCGTGTGCTTTTGGCGAATCAAAAACGACTGCGTGAAAGGTTCCTTGTCTAATATTAACATCATCAACATACAACGATTCTCCACGAACATGTGTGTAAGAGTCTAAGTTTTTGATGCTATGTTTTAAAGCGATTGAAACAGCATCTAATTTAGTGTCTAGTACTTTATTTGTTTTGTTTTTAAGCATGCTGAACAAAATCGTTTAAGGTGAATTGCTTAGGGAATAACGTTGTAAAATGGGCAAAGAATAATTGTCTACCTAATAAACGTTTATAGTCGCTTGTACCACGAACATCACTAATTGGACTGATTTCATTTTGAAGTATTTGGTTAGCTTCAATTATAGTTTCTGAAGCCAATGGTTTTCCAATTAAGAAAGCAGAGGTTTCGTGTAAATATTTTGGTATTGCAGCAACGCCTCCAATCGACACGTGAGCTTCAAAGATTTTATCATTTTCTATAGAAAGATGAATAGCAGAATTGACACTCGCAATATCCAAATGTGTTCGTTTGCATACTTTTTCAAAATTGAAAAAAGAGTTTTCTGTGGGTAATTTAAATTGAATGCTTTTTAAAAGTTCATCGTTTTTTAAATCGTATGTTTTGTAGCCTTGATAAAAGTTTTTAAGCGCTAGACTTCTTTCCTTTTCTTCAGAATTTAATATCGTAATATTACTATTAAGAGCCAAAAATAAAATGGTCATATCACCAATTGGAGAAGCGTTAACTAGGTTTCCGCCTAAGGAAGCCATATTTCTAATTTGTTCTGAAGAGACTAACTTTAAGTGTTTTTTTAAGTTTGGTAAAATGCTGTTTAATTGCGTGTGATTCCATAAATCGGAAACCGTTGCATTGGTTCCAATGGTACAAATCTCATTTTCAATTTTAATTCCTTTTAAATAGTCTTTTTCTGCAATAAGATGCACATTATTATCAGCTAAATGATCGGCTTGTTGCACGTATAAATCGGTTCCTCCAGAAACATATTTTCCTTTTGGTTGATTTAAATCTTTAATTTCAATGTCTTTTAAACGTTTCGGAATGCTTTCAAAATATTCTGGAATAAATTCATTTTCAATTAACCAATTAAAAGAGTTTTCTTCTTGATTCTCTAGTTTTTCGACTACTTGATGTGCAGCCTTTTCAATAGCTTTATATCCAGTACATCTGCAAATGTTTCCGCTTATAGCATCAATTGCATTACTATAGTTCTTGTTAGAATTTGATAAAGCAAAACCTGTTAAGGCAACCACAAAACCTGGTGTGCAAAATCCGCATTGTGTGGCGTAATTTGCCTTCATGGCTTCTTGCTGTGTGGTTAGTTTGTCTTTTAGATTTGTGCCTTCAATTGTTACAATATGCTTACCATGCGCATTTCCTAAAGGCGAAATACATGATGTGATACTTTGGTATTCTATGGTGTTATTTTTCAATTCACCAACTAAAAGCGTGCAAGCACCACAGTCGCCTTCTCGACAACCAATTTTGGTTCCTGTTAAGCGTTGATGGTAACGAACAAAATCCAATAAAGTCATTCCAGAATGTTCTGGTGTTTTTATGGTTTTGTTATTTAAGATGAAGGTGATCATGTATTAATATTCTGTTTTGTCAATTTTCTTAGTCCACTCTTGAAAAGGCTCTAATGCAATTTCACGAGCTAATTGCTCAAACGGAATACTTCTTTCTGCATATGGTAAAGGGATTTCTTTGTAAATAAACTCGTCATCAAAACCAATATTTGCAGCATCAACTTGATTACTTCCATAATAGACTTTGTCTGGTCGTGCCCAATAAATAGCACCTAAACACATTGGGCAAGGTTCGCAAGAAGTGTAAATTTCGCATCCATCTAATTGAAAAGAATCTAGGTTTTTACAAGCATCTCTAATGGCTGTAACTTCTGCATGAGCAGTTGGGTCGTTAGTCGAAGTTACTTTATTGTTTCCTCGTCCTACAATTTTTCCATCTTTAACAATGACGCAGCCAAATGGTTCACCTTCGTTATTATTCATTCCTTTTAAAGCTGCGTTTACAGCTTCTTTCATGAATTTGTCTTTGTTGCTCATATTTAATTAATTTATAATTGATAAACGTTGCATAAGCTAATATACTACTTTTTATAGTGAATTTTATTGTTTGATTTGGTGATTAAAACCAAAAAACCCGATTCAGATGAATCGGGTTTTTAGTGGTGGTGCCTCCAGGAATCGAACCAGGGACACAAGGATTTTCAGTCCTTTGCTCTACCAACTGAGCTAAGGCACCAGTCGCATAATTGCGGATGCAAATATATATTCATTTTTAGAACTACCAAAACAAAATTTGCAAAAATTATAATCTTAATTTTTTAAAGAGAATAAATAGGTCATATTTAACTCATTTTCAATATTATAAATTTATTAAGACTTTTATTATAATGGTTTTGTAAATTTATCACTTTTTAAAGCCAAATATGAATTTAATAATAGATGTTGGAAATACCAGAACTAAACTAGCTGTTTTTAAAAACAATAGTTTAGAGTGTAAGGAAATAGTAGAGACGTCAAAGGTTTTAAAGGGGATAAAAGGACTTAAAAAAACATACCCAAAAGTAAAATCAGCAATATTATCTTCTGTTGGCTATGTGGAGCAAGATGTATTAATCTATTTGAATAGACACTTTAAATTAATAGAATTAAATCACGAAACTAAAACTCCGTTTAAAAATTTATACACTACACCAAAAACTTTAGGGATTGATAGAATTGCACTAGTTTCTGGTTCTGTACAACAATTTCCAGATAAAAATGTTTTAATAATTGATGCTGGTACTTGTGTGACTTTTGATTTTATAAATAATAAAAACGAATATTTAGGTGGCGCGATTTCGCCAGGAATAAGAATGCGTTATAAAGCATTAAATAATCAAACCGCAAACTTACCATTGCTAGAAACAGAATTGCCAGATGATTTAATTGGAAACTCAACAGAAACTTCAATAAATAGTGGAGTTGTAAATGGGATTTTAAAAGAAATTGATGGCGTAATTACTGAATATAAGTCGAGATATTCAGATTTAACAATAATTTTAACAGGAGGAGATGCTAATTTTTTGTCTAAACAATTAAAAAGTAGCATATTTGCCAACTCAAATTTCTTATTAGAAAGTTTGAATTTCATATTACAATATAACACAGTCAAATGATAAAAAAACTTGTATTAGTTTTCATTGCAGTATTTGCAATTCAAAGTAACGCTCAGGACGGAACAGCTTCTCCATATTCTTTTTACGGAATAGGTAGTTTAAAGTTTAAAGGATCTGTAGAAAATAGAAGTATGGGTGGATTAGGTGTCTATAAAGATAGTATCCATGTTAATTTTCAAAACCCAGCAACTTATGGTGGCAATAATTTAGCCTCTTTTAATAATGAGTCAAGACCTGTAAAATTTACAGTAGGAGGAAGCCATACAAGCACTAAATTAAAATCAGATAGTAATAGCGATAATGCTAAGAGTAGCACGTTTGATTATTTAGCAATAGCTATTCCAGTAGGTAAGCTTGGTTTTGGTTTTGGGTTATTGCCATATACAGCTGTAGGATACGAACTAGAAACACGTAATACAAATGATGATGTAGATTATAGATATTCTGGAGAAGGAGGTTTAAATAAGGCATTTTTCTCATTAGGATATCAAATAAGTAAGTCTTTAAGTATTGGTATTGAAGCAGATTATAATTTTGGTAACATACAACACAATACTTTAAATGTATTATATAATGAATCTGGTGAAACTTTAGAATATTATACCAACGAAGATAATAGGTCTGATTTAAGTGGACTAAATTTTAATATTGGGATCCATTATCAAAAAATGATTAATAATAAGTTGGAGTTTCAAGGGTCTTTTACTTTTGCTCCACAAGCGGATTTAACGTCTAAAAATGTAAGAACAATCTCTACACCATCTTTAATAGATAATGGGATAATTTCAAATGAAATTGAGGTAGATTTAGCTACGTCTAATTTGGCTGAAACTAATTTAACATTACCTTCAAAATATAGTTTTGGTGTTGGACTAGGACAACCAAGAAAATGGTTTGCAGGACTAGAATATACATCACAAAATACTAGTGAATTTAGTAATTCACTATACAGTAATGTTGGAACTACATTTGAAGATGCTTCAAAAATGTCTTTTGGAGGATTTTATATTCCAGAGTACAACTCGTTTTCAAGTTACTGGAAAAGAGCGGTTTATCGTGCAGGAATACGCTTTGAGAATACAGGTCTAAACATAAATGATCAATCTGTAAAAGAGTTTGGCATGTCTTTTGGAGTAGGATTACCAGTTGGAACAAACAGAACACCATTCTCAAATGCTAACATAGGTTTAGAATTTGGTCAAAGAGGAACCACAAATGCAAATTTGGTTAAAGAGAATTTTGTAAGCTTCCAATTAAGTCTATCATTAAACGATAGATGGTTTCAAAAAAAGAAATACAACTAACAACATAAAATTTAAGATTATGAAAACTAAAATTACTTTACTATTCGCTTTACTACTAGGACTTAATGTTGGGTTCGCACAGAGCAATGAAGAGTGTATGACTAAACTGTCTTTAATGACAGAGTCTGCAAAAGCTAAAAATTATGAAGCTGCTTATCAGCCTTTCTTAGAATTAAGAAAAGAATGTCCAAGATATAATAAAGCAATTTATGTTTATGGAGAAAAAATATTAAAGCATTATATTAAAAATGCTTCTGGAGCAGAAAAAACAGCTTACGTCAATGATTTAATTAAAATGTATGACGAAAGAATGGAAAATTTTTCTAGCGAATCTTCTGTAGGAGAATTCCAGACTAAACAATGTCAAGTAAAGTATGATAATAAAAGTGCTTTAGGATTATCTGATCAAGAATTATACGATTGTTTTGATGCTGCATATAAAGCAGATAAAGATAACTTTAAAAACGCAAAAAGCCTTTTAATCTATTTTAGATTAATGGTTAGTCTTTATGACTCAGGAAGTAAAACTGCACAAAACTTATTTGATAAGTATGATGATGTAGCTGATAAGATTGAAGACGAATTAGGTTATAACTCTAAAAAATTAAATGAGTTAATTACTAAAGAAGATGCAGGAACAGCTTTAACTAAAAAAGAAGGAAAGTATAAAACATATTATGGTGCTATGATTGATGCTTTTGAAAAAGTAAATGATGGGATTGATTCTGATTTAGGAGATAGAGCAAATTGCCAAAACTTAATCCCATTATACCAAAAGGATTACGAAGCTAACAAACAAAATCCAGTTTGGTTACAAAGAGCAATGAATAAGCTTTACCAAAAGGGATGTAAAGATGATCCAATGTTTGTAACGATTGTAAAGCAAAAAAACTCTGTAGAGCCTAATGCAAAAACATCTTACTACTTATATGTAATTACAGGAGAGCAAAGATATTTAGATCAAACTATGGAATTGGAAACAGATCCATTTAAAAAGGCTAAATTATTTTATACAGCTGCAATAGACTTTAAAAAGAGTGGTAGCTACGGAAAAGCAAGACAGTACTTCCAGAAGTCTTTAGAGCTTAATCCAGCAAACAAAAAGCCTTATGAGCATATTGCAAGAATGTATGCAGGAAGTGCAAATAGCTGTGGTACTGATAACTTTAACAAACGTGCTGTATTCTGGTTAGCTGCAAACGAAGCAAGTAAAGGTGGTTATAGTGCATTAGCATCAAGTTACAGAGCAAAAGCACCAACTAAGTCTGAAATATTTGCAAAAGGTAATGCAGGGCAAAGTATTAAAATTGGATGTTGGATTGGAAGAAGCGTAACAGTGCCAAGCCTATAATGCAAAAACAACAAATACATATTATTAAAAACTCAGTCATAGCAATAGCTATGACTTTGTTTTTTACGTGTAAAAACAATTTAAAAGACGTTAATAAATTATCCATGTCAGCCAATGATCCTGTTGGTGTGTCAGACAGTATTAACGTAAAATATACAGATTCTGGACGTCTATCTGCCAACTTAATTAGTCCTAAAATGTTTGACTTTAGTAATAGAGCGTTTTCTTTTTCAGAGTTTCCAGATGGTATAATTTTACATTTGTATGATAAAAGTAATGCGCAAACAACCATTATTTCAGATTATGCTATAATTTATAACAATACAGATTTAATAGATTTAAGAGGTAATGTCATAGCAGCTACACCAACAAAAGACAGTTTGTTTGCAGAGCAACTATATTATGACCAAAGTAAAGAGTGGCTATTTACCAATCAACCAGCAACATATAGATCTAAAGGTTATGTGACTAGCGGAATTGGATTTGATTCTGACAAAGACTTTAAAAAAGCAGAGGTTTTAGGTGTTACTGGACAGTTTGCAATTCAAGAATAATGTCTTCTTTATAATAAAAAGGACACTTTTTTACTATCTTTACTTAACAATAAAAATGATTAATGAAAACCTTTAAATTTTTTCAATACGCCTATTTAGTTTTTGCAGCACTTTTTCTGTACGATGCATTTTTTAGTTGGGAAGAGCGAGGAGTCATGTCACTAATATTAGGGCTAACAGCTGTTTTTATGTTCTTTTTTAAAAAGAAATTTAATAAAAAATTCGATAACCAAGACCGTAAATAAATGCTTAGTTCAGTAATAATAATTATTGTTTGTTTATTACTTTCTGCTTTTTTTTCTGGGATGGAAATTGCTTATATATCCTCCAATAAAATTCATATTGAAATTGAAAAAAAGCAAGAAGGATTCCTTTCTAAAATTTTATCTAAACTAACTGCTAAACCATCAAAATTTATAGCAACTATGCTTATTGGTAACAATATAGCTTTGGTTATTTATGGTTTTTTTATGGGAGATTTGTTAATGGATTGGTTCCAGAGTATGTTGCCTAGTACCAATGCGTTTATAACATATATGTTAACAGATCTAAGTTTACTAACTCAGACTATTTTATCAACACTTCTTATTTTATTTACTGCAGAGTTTTTACCAAAAGTATTTTTTCAGATCTATGCAAACACCTTATTAAAAATATTGGCATTTCCAGCCTATATATTTTATGTATTATTTACTTGGATTTCTGATTTTGTATTATGGATTTCTGACTTTGTACTAAAACGTTTTTTTAAAACGGAAGGAGATCAAGTACAATTAGCCTTTACAAAACTAGAGCTTGGTAACTATATTAGCGAGCAAATGGAGAGTGTGGAAGAGAATGAAAATGTAGATACAGAAATTCAGATTTTTCAAAATGCGTTAGAGTTTTCAGATGTTAAAGCAAGAGAGGTTATGGTGCCTCGTACAGAGATTGTTGCTTTAGATTTGCATGATTCTATTAAAAATCTAAGTACTATTTTTACTAATACAGGCTATTCTAAAATATTAATTTATAAAGACACTATTGACGATGTTTTAGGTTATGTACACTCTTTTGATTTGTTTAAAAAACCAAAAAATGTTGGCTCTATGATTATGCCAATAGAGCTAGTTCCAGAAACCATGTTGGTTAAAGATATTTTAAATGTATTAATTAAAAAAAGAAAGAGTATTGCTGTGGTTGTTGATGAGTATGGAGGAACTTCTGGAATAATGACTGTAGAGGATATTGTTGAAGAATTATTTGGAGAAATTGAAGACGAACACGACTCTATAGACTTAGTCGAAGAGAAAACCAGTGAGACTACTTATGTGTTTTCTGCAAGGTTAGATGTTGATTATTTAAACGAAACCTATAAACTTAATCTGCCTGAAGGCGAAAACTACGAAACTTTAGGAGGATTAATTGTAGATCATACAGAAGAAATTCCAGAACAAAATGAGGTGGTTTCAACACAAAATTTTGAATATAAAATTTTAGAAGTCTCAAATACAAAGATAGACCTGGTTGCACTTAAAATTAAACAAGAAGACTAACTTTTGTAATAAAACAGACCCTTTTTAACAATACTCTATTCATTATAATCTATTTATTGTAAAAAGTGCTTTTATAATTGAATAGAAAATGGTATTTTCGCCCACTATATTTCACAAAATTTATCACAAAAAATGGCAATTTTAAATAAAATTAGACAAAAAACTGTTGTATTAATCTTGGTTATTGCACTAGCGTTATTCGCTTTTATATTATCAAGTTTATTTGACAATAAAGATGCATTATTCTCTAAATCTCCAGATGTTGTAGCTACAATCAATGGTGAAGACATTTCAAGAGAAGAGTTTTCTAACCTTGTTAAATATCAACAAAGTCAAATGGGACCTAATGCTTCAACTAGTCAAGTAATGAATAGTGTTTTTGAAGCAAAGGTAAGAGAAGCTGTCATGAAAGGACAGATTAGTAAATTAGGAATGACGGTTGAAGCAGACCAAATGAGCGATCTAATTAAAACAACTTATGCAACAGATCCTACTTTTTTAAATGAAGAAGGTGTTTTTGACGAGTCTAAATTAAAATTGTTTATAGATAACCTGAAAAACGCGACTAATAACCCAGGAGCTTATCAAAATTGGGTAGCTAGAGAACAGTCTTTAGCAACTAATGCTTTACAGACTAACTATTTTAATATGGTTAAAGCTGGTACAACTGCAACATTAGCAGAAGGACAATTAGAGCATGTGTTAGAAGGAGAAAAAGTAGATATTAAATATGTACAAGTACCTTACACATCTATTGCAGATAGCACAATTAAAGTGTCAACTTCAGAAATTAAATCATATATAAATAAACACGAAAAATTATACCAAGCAGAAGCTAGTAGAACGTTTCAATATGTGTTTTTTAAAGAAGTAGCATCTTTAGAAGATGAACAAGAGATTCAAAATGCTTTAAAAGCAGCTTTAAATGATAAAGAAGTATATGATGAAAATGCTGTAAATAAAAAAAGAGTGGAAGTTGGTTTTTTAAACACAAAAGATGTTGAGTCTTATGTAAATAGTAATTCTGACGATTTAAAATTTGTAGATAAGTATAGTGTAAAATCAGAATTACCAGTAGCATTTGCAGATAGCTTATTTAATTTGCCAGTTGGTAAAGTTTATGGTCCTTATAAAGAAGGCGTATATTATAAGCTAACTAAAATGATTGCTAAAAAAAACTTACCAGATTCTGTTAAGTCAAGGCATATATTAATTCCTTATGTTGGGTTAAATAATGCAGGACCAGATGTTACAGAAACAAAAGAACAAGCAAAAGCAAAAGCAGATAGTTTAGTAAAAGTATTAAAATCAAATACCTCTAAATTCTCAGAATTTGTAACAGCATATTCTGGAGATAAAGGAAGTGTAGAAAATGAAGGAAGATACGATTGGTATGCTTACAATAAAATGGTTCCAGAATTTAGAGATTTTACTTTTGAAGGAAAAAAAGGAGATTTAGGAGTTGTTGAAACTGCATTTGGATTTCATATTATTGAAATAGAAGGACAAAAAGGAAGTGTAGAAACTGTAAAGTTAGCAACTGTTGCTAGAAAAGTTGAACCATCAACAGCAACTGAAGATAAAGTATTTGAAAATGCTTCTAATTTTGAGCTTGCAATAGCAAAAGGTAATTTTGCAGAAGTTGCAAAAACATCAAATTATGAAGTACGTCCAATGACAGCTAAAGAGTTAGACGAAAATATCCCTGGATTAGGAAATCAGCGTCAAATTGTACGTTGGGCTTTTGAAGACGATTCTGATATTGGAGATTACAAACGTTTTGATAATGTACCAGGTGGAATTGTAATTGCACAATTAACAGGTAAACAAGCAGAAGGATTAATGAGTGTTGAAGATGCATCTGTAACAGCTTTACCTTTAGTAAGAAAAGAAAAGAAAGCAAAATTAATTATGGATAGAGCGACAGCTACAAGTCTTGAAGATTTTGCAGCAGCAGAAAAACAATCTATAAAATCTGCATCTGCTATAAACATGAAAAATCCAACAATAGCTGGAGCTGGTAGAGAAGCTTTAGTAGTTGGTACTGCTTTTGGATTAAAAGAAGGAGCAACATCTAAGTTAGTAGAAGGAGAAAAAGGAGTGTATATGGTACAAGTAACTAAAAAGACACCAGCTGTCGAATTAGAAAACTACTTGCCTTTTGCAAACCAAGTAAGTACTAAAAAATTCAGTGAAGTACAAAACAGATTGTATAGCGCTTTAAAAGAATCTGCAGAGATTGAAGATTTTAGAGCTAAAACTGTTCAGTAAAACATCTAGTTAATACATAAAAAAAAGCCTCTTGATTTTTTAATCAAGAGGCTTTTTTTTAAAACTATATGACATTAGTGTAATAAAAGAAATGTTTTTACAATTTAAACCTTGCTCAAAACCATTTCATCATATTTTAAAATAGTATCAAACCCTTTTGATTTAAAATAGTCTATTGGATTAGTTTTAGAAGCAACTAAAACAAAATCTCCACCCCAAGCTCCCAAACTTTTAATACTTCCGTTAAGGTCGTTAAAAAGAGTTTCTTTTACAGGTTTTTGATTGGTTATTTTTGCAATTAAGGTTTCGTGTTCATCTATAAGGTTTTGAAACAGCTCTAAAGTATCACAGTTTGCTAATTGCTTAGTTAATATATTAATTTCAATAATGGTTTTATTTAAATCAGGTTTATTGGCTTTGTAATGTGCAATACCATCACGACTATTTTGTTTTTTGTTTAAGTGAACAAAATAAAGATGCTCCGAAAATTTTGGATTAAAATCGACCAATTCAACATTAGGATTACCATTTACTAGTTGATAATTAATAGCTGTACTGTTTTTAGCACAAGCAATATCATAACCGCTTCCACCAAAAGTTAACTCTAATAATTTGTATGGATCGACATTAGCCCATTGTGCAATATTATTGATTAAGGTTGATGATGTACCTAATCCCCAATTTTTAGGAAACTCTAATTGAGTAGTGACTTTAAAACCTGTATTATCTTTTAAAAATTTAGGATTTAATTGCTTTGCAGCTTTTAAAATTTGCAATAATCTATCATAAATATCATTGTCAGAAGTAATGGATGAAGCTATTTGTTTTAAAGAAAACTCATCTTCAAACCAAACCGTTTTATCTTTATGTAAGCTTGTCCAAATTAATTTTGGTTGATCAATAATATCAACTGTTAAATGCTGTCCAAAAACAGTCGGAACAGCTAAAGCTTTTGCACCATCAAGCACAACATATTCTGCTGATATTAATAGTTTTCCGTGACTATAAAAGGTTTTCATTAACGTCTTAATTTTTCAATAGCTTTAACAACAGCACTATGGGTTACTACATTGGTTTTAAAATGGTTAACAATCTGTTCTTTTTCAGTAGCAGTAGCTTCAAATTGATTAAGGATATTCATTAAGTGCATTTTCATGTGTCCTTCTTGTATTCCAGTAGTTGTTAGACTTCGTAATGCTCCAAAATTTTGTGCTAATCCAGCTACAGCAACAATTTGCATTAAGTCTTTAGCATTTGGTTTTCCTAAAATCTCTAAAGCCAATTTAACTAAAGGATGTAAACTAGTTAAACCACCAACAGTTCCTAAAGCTAAAGGGATTTCCATCCAAAAATAAAACACTCCATTTTCAATTTTTGCATGTGTCAAACTGCTGTATTGTCCATCTTTTGCTGCGTAAGCGTGTACACCAGCTTCTACTGCTCTAAAATCGTTTCCTGTAGCTAAGACAACTGCATCAATACCATTCATAATACCTTTATTGTGCGTTACTGCTCTATAAGGTTCGACTTCTGCAATATTTACTGCTTGCACAAATTTTTCGGCAAATAGTTGAGGGTTTATGTCTTTGTCAACTAAATCTTCAACCTTACAACTTACTTCTGCTCTTACTAAACAGTTTGGAACATAGTTAGATAAAATGCTCATTATAATATTTACAGGTTGTGGTAGGCTTGTTTCAGCTTCAGCTTTAAATGTTTTAGAAAATTGTTCTAAGCAAGAATTTATAAAATTTGCTCCCATTGCATCTAAGGTTTCAAAAGTAGCATGCAATTGGTAGTAATGGTTTAATTTGTCTGTTTTGTTTTTTAATTGGATATCTAAAATGCCTCCACCACGTTTTTCCATGTTTTTGGTAATGGATTTTGCATCTGTAATTAGCTGTGATTTTACACGATTAAAAAAGTGTTGTAGCTTATTAAAATCACCTTTATAAGTAAAATGGACTTGACCAATTTTAGTTGTGGATAGCACTTTTGTTTTAAAACCACCACGTGTTTGCCAGAATTTGGCAGCTTTACTTGCGGCTGCAACAACAGAGCTTTCTTCTATGGTCATTGGTATTGCATATACTTTGTCGTTTATTACAAAATTAGGAGCAATACCTAATGGTAAATAGTAATTTGTAATAGTGTTTTCTATAAACTCGTCATGTAATTGTTGAAGTTTATTATCTGTATTCCAGTATTGTTTTAGGATATTTTCTGCATCCTTAAAATCTGATAAATAGTTATTGATTAACCAATTTATCTTTTCTGTTTTAGATAATTTAGAAAATCCGGAAACTAATGTACTCATAGTATTTATTTTGAAAAGCAAAGATACTATTAAAGCTTTCAATTTTTACTTATCATTATATTATTGCTTATTTAACTGTTAATATATAGGGTTTTTTGGGTATTTTTTAGTAAACTTGACATCCTATTATTAAATTATTACAATTAGATGAAGATTTTAAGAATTCTATCCGTTTTTTGCTTTTTAGCAACCTCTTTTTTAACAGCTCAAAATAAGCAAATTACTCTTGAAAACATATGGAGTGGGTCCTTTAGGACTCAAGGGTTGGATGCTTTACATTCTATGAGTAATGGACAACAATATTCTGTTTTAAATTTTGATAGAGAAAATGGAGCAACTACTATTGATATTTATGATTACAAAACATTACAAAAAGTAAGTACTTTAGTAAGTTCTGCAAATATTGAAGCTATACAATATTTTACAGATTATACATTTAGTGATGATGAAACACTAGTGCTTTTAGCTACAGATGAAGAGTCTATTTTTAGACGCTCGTCATTAGGTAAGTATTATGTTTATAATACAAAAACACAAAAAACAACTTTAGTTGCTGAAGAAAAAATACAAGAACCAACGTTTTCTCCAGACGGAAATAAAATTGCTTTCGGTTTAAATAATAATTTATACGTTAAAAACCTACAAACAGGAAAAACTAAACAATTTACATTTGATGGTGTAAAAAATAAAATTATAAACGGAATTACTGACTGGGTTTACGAAGAAGAATTTGCTTTTGTACGTGCTTTTGATTGGAATGCAGATAGTAACAAAATAGCATTTATAAGATTTGATGAAACTGATGTCCCAGAATTTTCAATGGATGTTTATGGTAAACAGTTGTACCAAACACAAACCGTTTTTAAATACCCTAAAGCTGGAGAAAAAAACGCAGAGGTGTCTTTGCATATTTACGATTTAAATAATAATAAATTAGAAGAAGTAAAGGTTGATAAAGCATATACAGACTTTTATATCCCAAGAATTAAATGGACCAATGATGCTGATGTGTTAAGTGCACAGTATATGAATCGTCATCAAAACCAATTAGATTTATGGATGGTTAATGCTAAAAAAAATAAAGCCACTTTAGCAATTGCCGAAACAGATAAAGCCTATGTGGATGTTACAGATAATCTAACTTTTTTAGATGATGATAGTTTTATCTGGACTAGCGAAAAAGATGGTTATAACCACATTTATCATTATGATAAAAAAGGAAAACTAATAAACCAAGTCACTAAAGGTAATTGGGAAGTGACTGATTACTATGGTTACGATGATAAAACAGGTCAAATTTTTTACCAATCTGTAGAAAGCGGAAGTATTAATAGAGATGTGTATTCTGTAAAACTAAACGGAACACAAAAACAACGTTTATCTAAAAACGAAGGGACTAATAATGCAGACTTTAGTGCAGATTTCTCTTTATTTATTAATACATTTTCAAACACAACAACACCTTATTCATATACTTTAAACGATGCCAAATCTGGACAGGTTATAAAATCTATAAAAGATAATAGTGATTTAAAAGCTACACTAAAAGACTATCAATTATCTAAAAAAGAGTTTTCAACAATTAAAGTTAATGGTAACGATTTAAATATGTGGATGATCAAACCTGCAAATTTTGATGCTACTAAACAATATCCATTGTTTATGTATCAGTATTCTGGACCAGGATCGCAACAAGTTGCTAATAGATGGAATGGAGCTAATGATTATTGGTACCAAATGCTAGCGCAACAAGGTTATATTGTTGCTTGTGTTGATGGACGTGGAACAGGATTAAAAGGAGCAGACTTTAAAAAAGTAACACAAAACGAATTAGGTAAATACGAAGTAGAAGACCAAATTGATGCTGCTAAATTATTAGGTGCAAGATCATATATTGATTCTAGCAGAATTGGAATTTGGGGTTGGTCTTATGGTGGTTTTATGTCTAGTAACGCATTGTTTAAAGGAAACGATGTATTTAAAATGGCAATAGCAGTTGCACCTGTAACGAGCTGGAGATTTTACGATTCTATTTATACAGAACGCTACATGACAACACCTCAAGAAAATGCAAGTGGTTATGACGAAAACTCTCCAATAAACCATGTTGATAAATTAAAAGGCGACTTTTTATTAATCCATGGGTCTGGAGATGATAATGTACATCTACAAAACACGATGCGTATGGTTGAAGCTTTAATACAAGCTAATAAGCAATTTGAATGGATGATTTATCCAGACAAAAATCATGGTATTTATGGAGGTAATACAAGATTACATTTATATACAAAAATGACAAAATTTATTAACCGTACTTTAGGTGATAAGCTTTAAGATAAACTAACTAATTAAAAATATTTATATGTCAAGTAAAACCATCCAACCACATCAAAAAGAACTTTTTGGACACCCAATCGGACTATATGTTTTGTTTTTTACAGAATTATGGGAACGTTTTTCCTATTATGGGATGCGTGCCTTATTAACGTTATACATTGCTACATCTGCTACAGCAATAGATCCAGGTTTAGGATGGTCAAATAAAGATGCAATTTGGTTATATGGTTGGTATACAATGTTGGTTTATGTAGCTGCAATCCCAGGAGGTTGGTTAGCAGATAAGTTTTTAGGACAGAAAAAAACAGTAATGCTTGGTGGTTTTTTGCTTTGTGTTGGACACCTTGTTTTAGCTATTCCAGGTACAACAGCTTTTTTTAGTGGATTATTATTAATTATTTTAGGTGTTGGTGGATTAAAACCAAATATATCTACAATGGTTGGTGGTTTATATAAGCAAGGTGATATTAGAAGAGATAGTGGATTTACAATTTTTTATATAGGTATTAATATTGGAGCGTTTTTATCTAGTATTGTTGTGGGATTAGTAGCTTATAAATATGGTTGGCATTATGGTTTTGGTTT
Source organism: Olleya sp. R77988 (assembly GCF_044594215.1). Lineage (GTDB taxonomy): Bacteria > Bacteroidota > Bacteroidia > Flavobacteriales > Flavobacteriaceae > Olleya. Next base: position 1,448,378 of record NZ_CP138988.1, read on the forward strand.
AGCAGGAATAGGAATGTTACTTGGTCAAGCAGTGTTTATGTTTGGTCAAAAATATTTAACACATGTTGGTAATTTTATTGGAGCTTCTGGTAGTGATGCAGATAAAGAAGCAATGAAAAAACCATTAAATAAAATTGAAAAAGATAGAGTTATTGTTTTATTAATATCATTCTTAATTGTAGTGGTATTTTGGGGAGCTTTTGAGCAAGCTGGAGGATTAATGAATTTATATACAGATGCTAAAGTAGATAGATCTATCAGTATTGGTTCTTGGACAGAAATTCCTGCTGCAGTTTTCCAATCTTTAAATGCAGGATATATTATAATATTTGGAACCTTAATTGGAGGGTTTTGGATTTGGTGGAAAAAACAAGGAAAAGAATCATCATCATTATTTAAAATGGCTATAGGTACTATAATTATGGGACTTGGTTATGTTTTTATGATGTTTGCTTCAAAAGAAGCATCAGCAGAATCTTTTGGTAAAGCAGCCATGTTTTGGGTGTTTTTAGCTTATTTATTTCATACTATTGGAGAGTTGTGTACTTCTCCAGTGTCACTATCATTTATTACAAAATTAGCTCCAGTAAAATACGCATCTATAATGATGGGTGTTTATTTTGCAGCAACTGGTTTTGGAAATAAATTAGCAGGTAGTATAGGTGAAGCGTCTCAATTAGAATCTTTTTCAGGAAACATGGTTGTTAGTAAACAAGCTATTTTACCTTTTATGGCAAAGGATTCTATTGAAATAAAAAATGCAGAAAGAGAAATTGTTACAATACATGATTATCCTATTAATCAAGACAAAAACTTTAGCTTAAAAACTAAAGTATATGTTGAAAATGGAGAAGTAGTTTATAAAGAATTAGAATCTGAAAAAAACCTTAATTCGTTATTTGAATTATCAACTAAAGAAGATTCTAATACTAAAGAGTTATTAGCAACCTTAACCGAAAGAAAAATAACAGCTTCTAATCCATATCATGCAAAGTTAGTCTTCGAAAAAGATAAGGACAAAGCTCAAATAACAGAAAATAAAGGAGATGGTAAAGATTATGGTGTGTCTTTTGTTTTAGAAGAACAACAAAGCGAAGTTGAATATGCTACTTTTAAATGGTTAGTAATATTTACAGTCGCTTTTGGGTTATTACTTCTTTTATTCTTAAAGCGTTTAAAAAAGTTAACCCATGGAGCAGAAGATAAAGAAAGAGTTATACATGATGAAACAGAAGGTTTCGAATTAGCAGACAATTAAAAAATCCATTATATTTAAGCCTCACAAAATTAATTTTGTGAGGCTTCTTAATTTAAACTAACTAAATTTTAATTATGAATACAGATATTGAAAATCTATTTAAAGACAAAGTTATAGGTCATCCAGCAGGATTGTTTGTTTTGTTTTTTACTGAAATGTGGGAACGTTTCTCATTTTATGGAATGCGAGTGCTTTTAGTTAACTTTTTAACGATGGCAGCAATTGGATACAATCCAGGGTGGGAATGGTCTGTAGAAAATGCAGGAGCCTTATTTGGTACTTATGCCATGCTACTTTATATAACGCCAATTATTGGTGGTTGGATAGCAGATAAATATACAGGTTACAGATGGGCTGTAATAATTGGGTCTTTAATTATGACTTTAGGTCATGCCTCTATGGCTTTAGAAACAGAATTTTCATTATATCTAGGTTTAGCGTTATTAGTTATAGGTACAGGCTTTTTCAAACCAACAATGACTTCTATAATATCTGAAATGTATAAAAAGAATCCAGAGAAAAAAGATGGAGCATATACCATTTATTATATGGGTGTAAATGCAGGAGCCTTTTTCGGGATGATGCTTTGTGGTTATTTAGCAGAAAAAGTAGGTTGGGCTTACGGTTTTGGTTTAGCAGGAATCTTTATGCTATTAGGAACACTACAATTCTGGTTAGCTGGTTCTTTATTTGGTAAAATTGGTGCAAAACCAAGTCAAATACATGAAGTAGAATTACCTCAAAATATTAACGAAAATAGTGTTGAAATTAGTGACACTGAGGTTGAAGAAAAGCCAAACCCATTTACAACTTTAGATAAAGTCTTAATTGTTATTTCTTCTATTTTAGGATTAGGGTATGCTATTAATGATCCTATGTCTAAGATAGCTGGAATAGATATGTTTTCAGCATTTCAAATAGGCGAGTTTGAAGGGCAATATGTTGCAGTTTTAGTTGCTTTAGCATTATTTGTTTATTTAGCAATTAGCAGGATTTTAAGATATTCTAAAGTGGTAAGACATCGTATGTTTGCCTTTATCATATTTGCATTTTTTACAGTGTTTTTTTGGTTGTCGTTTGAGCAAGGTGCTTCGTCTTTAGTTATTTTTGCTCGAGATAATGTTGATAGGATTTTAACAGGATCTTCTGCAACAATTTTTAATATTATTAATACATTATTAACCGTTGTTCCTCTTATAATTATTTCTTACGTATTATATATTCTTTGGAAAAAAACATACAGTAAAATTCCTGGATCTAACATTGTATTAGTAGTCTGTTTTATATTTATGTGGGGAATTGTAGGTTGGATGTTAAACAGAGATTTTAACACAACATCTTACGAAACAGAGTTTATGGCTTATAAAGTCGCTTCTGTAGATAAAAACCAAGACATAAAACTATCTGAAGATAAAGGTGAGTTAGAATACCATTACTTACCAGTTACACAAAATGATAATAAATCAATCTCTGATTATAAAACAGTAACTAAAACAAATCAATTTTATAAAATTGAAGTTTTAGATAAAGAGACTAATCTTCAGAAAAAAGACAAAGATGGTAAATTGGTCTTTAAATATCTTCCAGTAAAAAGTTTTGAAAAGAAACCTGAAGGAGAGCGTAAACCTAAGGATAATCATAGTATAGTTACTAAAACTATTCAAACTATTGCTGTTCCTGTAATGGATTACACAACTAATCAACAATTAAAAACAAAAGATGGAGATTTAATTTATAGTCACTATGCATTTGCAGATAATAATAGTGCAACTAATAAATTTGAAATTGAAAAAAGAACTGTTAGTATTGGAGAACCTTTTGTAGATTATCAAGTAGGTGATGATAAAACTATCATTAATAAAAATAAAGAGCTAACAGAATTTTCATTTATTTCTTCTTTTGAAAAGGAAAGTGAATTATCGAGTCATGCAGATGCCTTAAATAGAGATAATGGTTTTGTAGATGCTAAAATCACTAAAGTAAAAGACAACGAAGTTGAAATTACAGTATCATGGTTTAGTATTTTAAACTCGTTTTTCATTATAGTATTCGCATCATTCTTTTCTAAATGGTGGGAAAGTAAATATAATCCTTCAGCAGCAACAAAATATGCTTATGGTTTAATAGTAATGGCTATTGGTTTTGGTTTATTAGCTTTTGGATCTTATGGAATGGTAGAAGGTGTTAAAGTAAGTATGATATGGCTAATATTAGCCTATCTATTCCACACACTTGGAGAGCTTTGCTTATCTCCTGTTGGACTGTCCTATGTTAGTAAATTAGTACCAGCAAGGATGATTGCCTTGATGTTTGGTATGTGGTATTTAGCAATTGCTATAGGTAATAAATTAGCAGCTGTTTTAGGTGGTCAGATAGAAAACATTACAAAAGAGTATAGTCTATCTACATTCTTCTTAATTTTTACAATTGTACCTTTAGTAGCAGGTTTATTAGTATTAGCTTTAAATCCTGTATTAAAAAAGTTAATGCATGGTGTAAAGTAAAACACATTATAAATATTATAAAAGCGCCTCGTAAAACGAGGCGCTTTTATTTTTTGTAAATTTGGAATACTATTTGCGACTATAGCAGTAAATACATTTAAATGAAAAAAATAGTTTTAGTTTTTGCAATCTTATTTTCAGTTTCTATAACTGCACAAGAAGTTAATTGGATTACTTTAGAAGAAGCTGTAGAGCTTCAAAAAACAAATCCTAAAAAAATAATTATGGACGTTTACACCAAATGGTGTGGACCATGTAAGTTATTAGAAGCAAGAACATTTAAAAATAAAGACGTCGCAAAATATATAAATAAGCATTATTATGCTGTTAAGTTTAATGCAGAAGGTAACGAAACGATTGTTTTTAAAGGAAAAACATTTAGTAACCCAAAATATGATCCAGCTAAAGCAAACAGACGTAATTCTGTACACCAACTATCAAGAGCATTAGGTGTTAGGTCTTATCCAACATTATTGTTTTTTGATGAGAGTGCTAATTTATTACCACCAATTGTAGGTTATAAAACACCACAACAGTTAGAGTTGTACTTAAAGATGTTTAAGGAAGACAAGCATAAAGAAATGAAAACGCAAGAAGCGTTTAATAAATATGCTAAAGAATTTAAGTCAAAGTTTAAAGACACTAAAAAGAAGAAAAAAAAGAAAGAAAAAAAGAAGGAAAAGACTAAAAACTAACCTTTAATACTCTATAATAAAAGCTCCTGTTTTACCAGTTTGGTAAAATGGGAGTTTTTGTTTGTCACAGGTTTCTTTCCAACGATAGATATAAGATTTGTAATTATTTCCATCTGCAATTATAACCTGAGGATTTAAACTATCTATTAGTCTTGATAGATTAAGCTTTGGTGATTGTGTTAGTAAAACATAATCTATTTTTATGTCTTTTACATTAAAGACACCCAAACTATCAACTATTAATAAATGTTTGTCTTTTAATTTGTATATAGAATTAAATGGTTTAGTAGACAATGTTTTAAGCGAGTTTTTAACCGCAAAACTCCTAATAATTGTATTGCGTTCTGCTTTTTGTAAATCAGAAAACACAGCAAGTGTGTTATTGTGTTTTTGTCCAATAAGAGTCGCTCGGTTTTTATGAAAAACTAAAAAGGAATCTCCTTTAGTTTCAAGCCTATTAATAATATAAGTTGCTTGCAAACCAATAACCATAACCAAAGATAATTTTAGCCAGTTATAATTTTTAATTTGTAGTAGTTTGTAAATCGAAAAAATAAGTAAATAGGATATTACAACTTGTAAAAAAGTAAACGGAATATCAACAATTAAAAAGGACTCTTGATTAGATATCCAACCAAAAAATTGATTCATCCAATTAATAACCATTCCAAAAGCATCAGATAAAATGGTTTTAGGTAGTCCAAAAATAGATAGTGTGATAACTAATAAACCCAAACCTAAGATCACACCTAAAAACGGAATGACAATTAGGTTGGATAACCAAAACAAACTAGGGAATTGATGAAAATAGTAAAGACTAATAGGAATGATACCAAATTGTGCAGAAACAGTTACTGTAAGTGTTTTCCAAAGTAAGTTTGTCAGTTTATATTTTGGTGTCCAAATACGCTCTAAAATAGGCTGAAAACTAACTATTGCTATTACTGCAGCGTAACTTAATTGAAAACCAACATCAAACAAAAAATTGGGTTTAATTAATAGCAACACAAAAACAGAAATAGTTAATGTATTATAGATGTTGGTTGGTCGTTTTAAATTCATTCCAATAGCAACAATACTAAACATTGTAGTTGCTCTAATTATAGAAGCAGAACCACCAGCTATTAATGCATACATCCACAATAAAATTAATAGGATAATAGTTTTTGTAAATCGTCCATTTTTTAAACGCTCTACAGGTTTAAAAACAAAGTTTAAAATTAAAAGTATTATCCCAACGTGCAACCCAGAAACAGCTAAAATATGTATAGCTCCAGCATTAGTGTAACTGTCATAAACCTTTTTTGTAATATGCTGTCTTTGACCTAAAATTAGTGCGTTAATAATGGATAATTGATCATTAGAGTAGTTATATGGGCTTAGTTTTTTATTAATGTAGTTTCTAAAAGAAGCAGCATAACCAGACAAAGTATTTGCATTATTTTTTAACTGTAAGATATTATTTGAATTAACATACAATTGAAAATGTACTTGTTGCTTTTCTAAATAATTTTTATAGCTAAATTGATCCGGATTTAAAGGAGGTTTTATTTCGACTATATTAGAATTAGTCAGATAAATACCATCAATGGGAAGATTAGTTTGTAAAGTGTCTTTTGCGACATTTATTAACACTTTTCCTTCTACAGTTTCATTGTTTAATTTTAAAACATCTACATAATAACGTTGACTAAACGCATTGGGTTTTAATAATTCTGATACACGAAAAACAATAGTGTTTTCAGTATTTGTTTCATTTAAAAAATTAGAAAAATGACCTTTTTTATTAAGGTCTTCATTTGCAGTAGCGACAAAAATTCCAAAAGCAATAAAAGTTAAATAAGTTGCAATTCCAAAAAGGAAGGTGTGGTTGTTTTTCTTTTTAAAAAGAAAATAAAACAAAACAGAAATCAACGTAACTCCTACAGAAATATAGAAGCTAGAAAGCACATTAAAGCTGTAAAATTTAGATAATAGAATACCTATAATTAAGCAAAATGTGAATTTTATAATGGAAAATTTGAGAAGTTTCACTCCTCAATATAATAAATTTCTTACAAAACACGACGTGCTTGCACAAAAGCAACATACCAGTAACGTTCTGATAGTAAGGAGGTCATCACACCTTTACTACTACTAGCGTGTATAAATTCTACACGACCAGTACGTGCAGAAGTGACTAAACCAACATGGTTTATTTTTCTGCTTCCTTTTTTTGTAGCAAAAAATAATAAATCGCCTTTTTGTACTTTTTTAAGATCAATCCAATCTCCATGTGTAGATAATGCGCTAGTGGTTCTGGGCATTTTTATATCTTCTTTTAAAAAAGAAGTTTGTATTAATCCAGAACAATCCATACCTTTTTTTGTGGTGCCTCCATACTTGTATTTAACACCTTTAAAGGACTTGGCAGTCTTAATAATATTATCTGTAGTTGAAGACGTTTTTGGACTAGTATAACTTCCAGAACTAGTTTTGGGTTTTGTAGAGCTTTGTTTTGTACTTGTTTGTTTGGTAGTAGAAGCCTGTTTTGTTTTGGTTGTGCGCTCTTTTTTTGTGGTCACAACCTGTTTGCTTTTAGAAGATCCACAAGACCATATTATTGTTAAAAGTAGGAGTAGGGCAATTTTTTTCATGTAATCATTAATTATTTAAAACGTCCAGAATCAGTTTTGCAGTGTTTTCACTAGCACCTTTTCCACCTAGTTTTTTTTCTAATTCGTAGTAATTAATAAAAAACTTAGTACGTTCATAATCGTCTAAAAGACGATTTAATTCTTTTTTAAGGCTTTTTTTATTAAACTTATTTTGTATTAATTCTGTAACCGCTTCTTTTTCTAAAATTAAATTCACCAAACTAATATACTCAAGGTTAACAACACGTTTACCAATTTGGTAAGATACCCAACTTCCTTTGTAGCAAACTACTTGTGGGACTTTAAATAGTGCAGTTTCTAAAGTTGCAGTTCCAGAAGTAACTAAAGCAGCAGTAGATAAACTTAATAAATCATACGTTTTATTACTTATAAAATGCACATTAGCTTGCTTGATAAAGGTTTTGTAAAAACTGTAATCTTGACTTGGTGCACCAGCAATAACAAATTGATAATCTGGATAATCATCCACCACACTTAACATAACAGACAACATTTTGGTAATCTCTTGTTTTCTACTTCCAGGCAATAAAGCAATAATTGGTTTGTCGCTTAAACCATTAGCAGTTTTAAATTCTTTGTCATCAACCTGTGTACGGTTTGAGATAGCATCAATTAATGGATGGCCAACAAAATGGACTGGGTAATTGTGTTTTTTTTCGTAAAAATCTTTTTCAAAAGGAAGGATAACATACATTTCATCCACATCACGTTTTATGGCTTTTATTCGACCTTCTTTCCAAGCCCAAATTTGTGGAGAAATATAATAATGTGTTTTAATTTTTCGGTGTTTTGCCCATTTTGCAATACGCAAATTAAAACCAGGATAATCAATAAAAATAATGACATCAGGATTATAGGTTTCGATATCTGTTTTACAAAAAGATAAGTTTTTAGCTATGGTACGTAAGTTCATTATAACTTCAGAAAAACCCATAAAAGCTAACGCTTTATAGTGTTTTACTAAAGTGCCACCAACGCTTTGCATAAGGTCTCCTCCCCAAAATCTAAAGTCTGCATTTTGATCATGTTTTTGCAGAGACTTCATTAGGTTTGAGCCATGTAAATCGCCAGAAGCTTCACCAGAAATAATGTAATATTTCAAATCTATAATCTGTTTATAATAAAAATTAGTCCAATTATTAACGTTGCAATTAAAACGCCTTTTGCCTTGTTATCTTGTTTTCTATTTAAAAATAGAAAAAACAATCCTAAGTTAAGTAAAGCACCTAGACTTACCAATTTGCCAACAAATTTAAATTGTAAGGCTTGTTTAATAGTCTCTTCAATTCCAAACTTTGAAAATAAAACGATGTATAATAAAATACCAATACAGGTAGAAATTATTCCCAAAATAAAACCAATAATAACGTCTTTTTTAGTCTTCAAATTGCCAAGTATTTAAGTGTTGCATGTAATGGTGTGCTGTTAAATCAAATTGTACTGGAACCACAGAAATATAACCGTTTGCTAAAGCATACTCGTCTGTGTCTGTGCCTTTATCGTAATTTACAAATTCTCCAGTTAACCAGTAATAATCTTTACCTTGAGGTGTTTTGCGTTTATCAAATTTTTCTTTCCAATTAGCTCTTGCTTGTCTGCAAACTTTAATCCCTTTTATATCTTTTTCTTTTAAATCAGGAATATTTACATTTAAAACAACACCTTCTGCTATTCCGTTTTTTAAAGCGTTTTCTGCAATTTTTTTGACATATTTTTTTGAGGCTTCAAAATTAGTATCCCAACTGTGATTTGAGTTAGAAAAACCAATAGCAGGAATACTTTCTATACCAGCTTCAATAGCAGCACTCATAGTTCCAGAGTATATAACGTTTATAGAACTGTTAGAACCATGGTTAATTCCAGAAACACAAAGATCTGGACGTCTATCAAGTATTTCGTTTACTGCAATTTTAACACAATCTGCAGGAGTACCAGAACAACTATATTTTAATGTTTTTTCACTTTTTTTAGATACTTTTTCTAAGTGTAAAGTGTTATTTAGTGTAATGGCGTGACCCATTCCACTTTGCGGACTATCTGGAGCCACAACTACAACATCTCCAAGTGCTTCCATGACTTCAATTAAAGCCAAAATACCTGGAGCAGTTATTCCGTCATCATTAGTTACTAAAATTAAAGGTTTTTTACTCATTAAACTCGTATTGATTTACCTAACAAAAATACACAAAATCTCTTGTAACTACTCAATTTAATCAGTTTAACAAAAAATTAGCGAGTTTAGATTTTATTGGCATGGTTTTTTCTTTACTTTAGTAGAAATTTCTCAATAAGTTAAACAGAACAGATGAAAAGGAAATATAATATAATTTTATTAGTACTATTATTAGCATTTGGCTCTTGTAGTTTTACTGCAAAAGTTGAAGACAATCCAGATAAGGATAAATTATTAATTCAGATAATTACTTTGGCTTTAGACCAATTACATTTTGAGCCTAAACAATTAAATGACGAGTTTTCTGCCGAAATATTTTCAGACTACTTAGAATTAGTAGATCCATTAAAACGTTACTTTTTAAAATCAGACATTGACGATTTTAAAAAATTTGAAACTGAAATTGATGACCAGTTAAAAGCTTACGATATTTCGTTTTTTAATATAGTACATGAGCGTTTAGTACAACGTCAAAAAGATGCCAAAGCGTATTATAAAGAAGTATTAGCAAAACCATTCGATTTTAATAAAGACGAAGATTATAATGCAGATTATGAAAGTTTAACTTACGCAAAAAATAAGAAAGCTATTAAAGAGCGTTGGAGACAACAATTAAAATTTAATGTATTGTCTGGGTATGATACACTTATAGATCAACAAAATGGCGATTCTGAAAATGATGATGAAGAGACTGAAGAAAAGGAACCAGTAGTAATAAAATCGTTAACAGAATTAGAAGAAGAGGCAAGAGCAGAAACTTTAAAAACATTTGATAATTACTTTACAGACTATATTGAAGATATGGAACGCGAAGACTGGTTTTCAATGTATGTTAATACAATTGTAGAAGAGTTTGATCCACATACTTCATATATGGCTCCAACAGATAAAGATAAATTTGACCAACAAATGTCTGGTAAATTAGAAGGGATTGGAGCACGTTTACAAAAGAAAATGGATTACATTAAAATTGTCGAGCTAATTTCTGGTGGACCAGCTTGGAGAGATGGACAAATAGAAGTTGGTGATGTTATAATGAAAGTACGTCAGGACAAAGATAAAGAAGCAGTAAGTATTGTTGGAATGCGTATTGATGATGCTATTAAGTTAATAAAAGGACCTAAAGGAACAAAAGTTGTTTTAACCATGAAAAAAGTGGACGGAACACTGGAAGACTATACTATAACTAGAGATATTGTAGAACTTGAAGAAACCTATGCAAAATCATCTATTGTTAAAAAAGACGATAAAAATTACGGTATTATAAACTTGCCTAAGTTTTATGTAGATTTTAGTGATTATAAAAAGAGAAACGCAGCGTCTGATATTAAATTAGAAATTGAACGTTTAAAAGAACAAGGTATTGAAGGTCTAGTTTTAGATTTACGTAACAATGGTGGAGGATCTTTAAGAACCGTTGTAGATATGGCTGGATTATTTATTGAAGAAGGACCAGTTGTACAAGTAAGATCTACAGACGAGCCTAAAGAAGTATTAAAAGACACAGACAAATCTATAATTTGGGATGGTCCTTTAGTAATTATGGTTAATGAGCTGTCTGCTTCTGCATCAGAGATTTTAGCAGCAGCAATGCAAGATTACAAACGTGCTATTATTATTGGAAGTACACAAACTTACGGAAAAGGAACAGTGCAAAATGTATTGGATTTAAACCGTATGGTACGTAATAGTTCTCATGGAGATTTAGGAGCTTTAAAATTAACACGTCAAAAGTTTTACCGTATCAATGGTGGATCAACACAATTAGAAGGTGTAAAAAGTGATGTGGTTGTTCCGGATCGTTATAGCTTTATTGATATTGGAGAACGCGATCAAGAAAACCCTTTAGCTTGGGATAAAATTTCTGCAGTAGATTATGAGGTTTGGAATAGCTATTTTGATTACGATCGTACTATTGCTAATAGTAAAGAGCGTATGGCAAATAACGAGCAACTTAAGTTAATCGAGAACAATGCTAAATGGGCAAAAACTAAAATGGATGATAATTCATATTCGCTGAATTATAAAAAATATAAAGCAGAATTAGAGTTAAATGAAGAAGAAGCTAAGCAGTTTGATGCTATTTCAGATTATAAAACTAACTTAACTTTTGAGTCGTTACCATACGAGCAAAAATTATTCGAACAAGATACAATCCTACGTGATAAACGTACAAGATGGCACGAAAATTTAAGTAAAGATGTTTATGTTGAAGAAGCACTTAACGTACTTAACGACTTAAAAATGTCATACGAGATTAAAAAAGTTGCCACAATAAAAAATTAATAGTTTTGTTAGTCCTGCGAAAGCAGGAATCTAAAAAAAAAGATGGCTATACAAACAAACTCATTATCACAATTAGCGCTTCAAAAGTTTAAAAAAAACTTTTGGGGCGTTTTTAGTTTGTGTTTTATTGCTTTGGTTGGTTTAATATCTGTATTTGCTTATGTCTTTGCACCAGATGACTCGCAAAATGCTAATCAAATGCATGTGTCTATTCACTCAAAATCTCCAGGATTTAATGTGGATATGTTAACTATACCATCTCAGATTAAAAACGATCAATCGTTTTTTAATCGTGTGTTTTTCGGAAAAAAAAACACTGATACAGAAATCCCAATTTCTAGTTATAGTTTTGATGATAATAACCAATTAACATATACAGAGTATGCTTCAGATGGATTAGAAGGTGTTTCAAAAACCATTGCTGCAGATTTTATCATGCAGAATTCGGCAAAACAATACATTAATAATGTCACCTTTTATTTAGGAACAGATAAATATGGACGCGATTTACTTAGTCGTTTATTAGTTGGTGCACGTATTTCGTTTTTTATAGGTTTTGTAGCTGTATTTATTTCGTTAATTATTGGTGTTTTTATGGGAAGCATTGCAGGTTATTATGGTGGAAGAGTAGATGCTTTTATCATGTGGATAATTAATGTAACGTGGTCTATTCCAACATTACTTCTAGTAATAGCAATAACTTTAGCATTAGGTAAAGGTTTTTGGCAAGTCTTTATTGCAGTAGGTCTAACCATGTGGGTTGAGGTTGCAAGAGTAGTTAGAGGACAGTTAATAAGCGCAAAACAAATGCAATATGTTACTGCTGCAAGAGCATTAGGTTTTAGCGATTATAGGATTATAGCCAAACACATTTTACCAAATATTATGGCTCCAGTTATTGTGATTTGCGCAGCAAATTTTGCTGGAGCAATATTGATAGAATCTGGATTAAGTTTTTTAGGGATTGGTGCGCAACCACCTATGGCTAGTTGGGGAGCAATGATTAAAGACCATTACAATTATATTATTTTAGGCAAACCGTATTTAGCTATTTTACCAGGTTTATGCATTATGCTTTTAGTAATGGCTTTTATGCTAATTGGTAATGCCTTACGTGATGCATTAGACGTTAAGGTTTAAGTTTAACACGTTATGCTTTTTGATGAAAACTCGTCAATTCGAGTGAATTTTACGATTAAAAATGAGTAAAATTTGTATCGAGAATAAGAGTTTTTAAAAAAAGTTCTCGATACTATTTTTCGTACCTCAAAATCACTCGAACTAACGTATATATTATTTTTTATACTAAAAAAGCGTAATAGGTTAATACAAATAGAATAGTATTGCCTTTAAACGTAGTACTTAAGCAACTTTTTTTGTCTATTTTTGCCACAATATGCAAGACTTAAAACTTTCAGATTGGTTACCTACCACAAACAAAGAGGTTAAAATACGTGGATGGGAAGCGCTAGATGTTATCCTGTTTAGTGGTGATGCCTATGTGGATCATCCAACCTTTGGACCTGCTGTAATAGGTCGTATGTTAGAAAGTATGGGATTGCGTGTTGCTATTGTGCCACAACCCAATGTTAACGATAATCTTCAGGATTTTGTAAAGCTAGGTGCTCCAAAATTATTTTTTGGTGTTACAGGTGGTTGTATGGATCCTATGATTAGTAATTATAATGCTAATAAAAAACGTCGCGATAAAGATGCTTATACTCCAAATGGAGATATTGGTTTTAGACCTGATTACGCAACGTCTGTATATTCTAAAATTTTAAAAGAAAAATGGCCAGACACACCAGTTTTACTTGGAGGTATTGAAGCCTCTTTGCGTCGTGTAACACATTATGATTATTGGAGTGATCAATTATTACCAACTATTTTAGAAACCTCTAAAGCAGATATGTTGGTGTATGGAATGGGAGAACAACCCTTGCGCGAAGTGGTTCGATTACTACAAAAAGGTGTGCCTTTTAGTAGTATAACAACCATAAAACAAACAGCAGTTTTATTAAATAAAGAGGCTAGAGTTCCTAAAAATGCTAATTGGGAAGATGTAGAAATACAATCTCATGAAGTCTGTTTAAAGGATAAGAAGAAGTTTGCCTCTAACTTTAAAACGATTGAGCAAGAATCAAACAAATTAGCTGCAAGACGAATTTTTCAGAAAGTAGGAGATAAGATGCTGATGATAAATCCGCCTTATCCAACCATGACAGAAGCAGAAATTGATGCATCTTTCGACTTACCATATACAAGATTACCACACCCAAAATATAATAAGCGTGGACCAATTCCTGCGTTTGAGATGATTAAGTTTTCCATCAACATTCACAGAGGATGTTTTGGTGGTTGTAGTTTTTGTACTATTTCTGCACACCAAGGAAAATTTATTGCATCACGTAGTCAAGAATCTATTTTAAAAGAAGTAGATACTGTTGCAAATATGCCAGATTTTAAAGGCTATTTAAGCGATATTGGAGGACCAAGTGCTAACATGTATCAAATGAAAGGTAAAGTACAATCTATTTGCGATAAGTGTGTTGCACCAAGTTGTATCTCTCCAGTAATATGTAGTAATTTAGATACATCGCATAAACCGTTAACCGAATTATACCAAGCGGTTGATAAACATCCAAAGGTTAAAAAATCGTTTATTGGTTCTGGAATTAGGCATGATATGTTAGTGCCAGAATTTAATAAAAATGCAGATCCAAAAGAGTTGGATGCTTATACTGAGGAAGTGATGACTAAGCACGTGTCTGGACGACTAAAAGTAGCTCCAGAACATACCAGTGATCCTGTTTTAAAACTGATGCGTAAACCATCGTTTAAATACTTCCATAAGTTTAAAGAACGTTTTGATAAGATTAATGTAGCTAAAAAATTAAAGCTTCAATTAATCCCATATTTTATTTCTAATCATCCAGCGTGCGAAGTCGAAGATATGGCTAACCTAGCAGCCGAAACCAAAGATATGGGTTTTCAGTTAGAGCAAGTACAAGGTTTTACGCCAACACCAATGACAGTTGCTACTGTAATTTATTACAGTGGTTACCATCCATACACGCTTAAAAAAGTAAATACACCAATTACACGTAAAGAGAAAGACGAGCAACATCGTTTCTTTTTCTGGTATAAAGACGAAAACAAAGCTTGGATAAAAAAGACCTTAAATAAATTAGGTCGTCAAGATTTATTAGATGTTTTGTTGCCTAAAAAGGATGAAAAATGGCGTAAAAACAAACCAAAAGGTGAGGCTAAAAACACCTTTAATGATGCTGTACCTTTTAATAAACGTAAAAACAAGGCTACTTTTAAATCTAAGAAGAAGCGACGATAAGTTTTATTTTAATTAATAAAACACTAGTGGTCAACTTAATGCCTGTTTACTAGTCAATAACTATTTAGTAGTAAATTTAATCTTACGACTTGCTAACGTCATTACTCTGCAATCCGTTTTAATTCAAAATAAACGTGAATACAGATATACGTGTAAACAAGCCAGAACCGTTTTTTCCAGAACAACCCTTACCACAATATAATAGATCTATAAATGTTAGTCGTGCCATTAAAGGTATAGAAGCTGTTAAGCCAATACAAATTACCGAGTATTTTAGTAATGGTTTAGAGTTGCTTAACGAGCTGCAAAAGCATCTTAAAAAGAATATGCCTAGCAAAACGTTTAAAGAGCAACGTGAGTATCGATTGGCTTACAAAAAGCTATCTAAGCTTATTTATATAAAGGTTACAAATCATGAGCTGGCAGTAAAAAAAGCACCTGCAATTGGTTGGTTAGAGAAATTGTATCCAGAAGACAACAATTTTTTATTACCATTTACTAAAGTACAAGGATTAAATAGTGCTTGGCAATGGTACAAAAACGGAATTACGCTTCCTGTATTACGAAACAAAATACACCCTTTTTATGGTGTGTATTTTCCAACCAGATTTGATCATTTAATACTGTTTGACAATTGGTTAAAACGTTACCAAGGACCAAAAAAATCTGCAATAGATGTTGGTATTGGTTCTGGTGTGTTGTCTTTTCAAATGGTAAAACATGGTTTTCAAAAAGTGTTTGGTACAGATACCAATCCAAATGCTATTGTTGGATTAACAGAGACTATGGGAGAGACTAAAATGTCTCGAAAAATAGAACTAGATTTTGCGTCTCTTTTTGGTAAGTTTGAAAAACAAACCGAATTGATTGTTTTTAATCCACCTTGGTTACCTGCTGCACACGATTTAGATAAAAATGACGAAGCTATTTATTATAACGATACGCTGTTTCCAGAGTTTTTTGCCGAAGCTAAAAAAAGACTATTACCAGATGGTAAGTTGGTTATAATATTCTCCAATTTAGCCACAATTACTAATGCTACAACAACACATCCAATAGAAAAAGAACTTGCTGAAGGTGGACGTTTTAAATTGGAAACTTGTTTAACACGTAAAGTGAAAGCTGGTTCTAGTAAAACGAAACGTGAGGATTGGAGAGCTGAGGAATTGGTTGATTTGTGGGTTTTGGAGAATGCTTAGAATGTTAGGAAGACATTCCACATTTTTTACAATAATTTAATTTTTCTATTACTTGAATTACTCCTTTGCAGTTGTGGCAAAGCTTATGTGCATTTCCGTCAAAATCATAAAACTCTTCATTGTCTAGTTCTTCCCAATCGGTAAAGTAAAACCATTCGCCTTTTGTGTTAATGGTTTTTAGTTCTTCTTCCCAAACCAATCCAAAAGATTCTACATATTTCTTTGCATGTTCTTCAGTTCGTGAATAATGTCCACCTTCATTAAAAAGGATTCCTTTATTCATTCCTTTTCCATCATCACTTGATTTTCTTGCATACCAAATCATTAAAATTGATTTTAAATTTAGTCTCAAATATAGTAAAATGATACTTATTGTATGTTGATAATTGCATACAATAAGTATAGTTTCGACTAATGGTAAATAAATTTATTCTTAAAGAATTTGGGCAAAGAATTCGAGAGCTAAGACTTGACAACAAGCTAAGTCAAGAGAAACTATCTTTTAAAACAGGCTTTCATAGAACATACATTGGAATGATTGAAAGAGGTGAACGTAATATTTCACTAACTAATATTGCAGTCTTTTCAAAAGCTTTTGAAATGGAGATTTCGGATTTACTGAATTTTAAAAATCAAAACCCGAAACTAAGTTTTAATGATTATCAATTAAAAACTAAAGAATAATGTCAAGAGCTCATAGTTTTAAGTTGACATTATCTAATAATGTTACAGAGAAAGAAGGAATTAGGTATATGTTAGAAGAGCAAACTGGTTTTTTTCAGATTGATTTACCAATGAAAAAAGCATTGCTTGATATTCTTGAACTGCCATATAGTTTTAAGCAATCTTTTGATATGATTTTCATACCTAAATTAGAAGGTGTAAAATTGAAAGAAGATTATATTGAAACACATTTGGATGAAATCCAATTCATTGAGATAAAGACAACTAAAAAGTTTCTACCCGAAAATCCAAAGGGATTTTTCTTTGGAGCTACAGAGAATGAATTTAATTTTGCAAAATTAGTTGGAGAAAGATTCAGGTTTTGCTTTATTTCTTTACACCCAGATTCTTTGTCTTGTAGTTTGCTTAAAATGGATGAGTTAGAATCTATCATTAGAAATAAGAGGATTCAATATCAGATAAATCTTTAGATGTTTCAGATTGATTTTCTATTCTCTGCTGTAAAATTTTAGAATAAAAAAATAAATCAAAAGACTTCAAATAGTTCGAAAATAATTTCATAAATTTGTAACCAATACATAAGGTTGTATAATATGGTTATAAAAAAATATTATTCTATTTCGGAAGCTGCTAATTTATTAGGTAAAACTACTGATACTTTACGAAGATGGGATAAAAATGGCACTCTTGAGGCTTTGAGAGAACCAATAAGCAAGTATCGAATATACAAAAAAGAAGATATCAATAATTTGATAAAACCATTATTTGATAATCTTGATGAAGTCGTTGATAATTCTGAAAAACCACTTAAAGAATTTAAAGTTTTAGAGCTATTTGCTGGAGCTGGTGGATTAGCAATAGGGCTTGAAAAAGCAGGAATTAAATGTGCTGCTTTAAACGAAATAGATAAATGGGCTTGCCAAACACTTAGAGAAAATAGACCAAATTGGAATGTATTAGAAGGCGATATTAAATCTTTTAATTTTGAAAAATTTAATGGAGAAGTAGATATTGTTACAGGTGGTTTCCCTTGTCAAGCTTTTAGTTATGCAGGAAAAAAATTAGGATTAGAAGATGCGAGAGGGACTTTGTTTTATGAATTTGCTCGTGCTGTAAAAGAAGTCAATCCTCCAATTTGTATTGGTGAAAATGTAAAAGGTTTGCGCTCTCACGAAAAAGGAGAAACACTAAAAGGAATGTTATCAATTCTTGACGAGATTGGTTACAATGTTGTTCCTGTTGAGGTTTTAAAAGCTATTAACTACAAAGTACCACAAAAGCGCGAACGTATAATTTTGGTTGGTATTAGAAAAGATATTGATATTAAATATGAATATCCAAAACCGTATCAAACTATCTATAATTTATCTGATGCATTAAAGAAAGGAAAGCTTTACGATTCTGATGTTCCAAAATCTGAAGGCTCAAAATATCCTGAACATAAAAAAGTAGTTTTAGATTTAGTGCCACCAAAAGGGTATTGGAGAGATTTACCATTAGACTTACAAAAGGAATATATGGGAAAAAGCTTTTATTTAGGTGGAGGGAAAACAGGAATGGCTCGACGTATTGGTTGGGATGAGCCAAGTTTAACTTTAACTTGTAGTCCTGCACAAAAACAAACTGAAAGATGCCATCCAGATGAAACAAGACCTTTCACTGTTCGTGAGTATGCTCGAATACAAACCTTTCCAGACGACTGGAAATTTATGGGTTCTGTTTCTCAACAATATAAACAAATAGGAAATGCTGTCCCATGTAATTTGGGTAAAGAAATTGGTTATTCGATTATTAAGTTTTTGAATAAATATTATTCAAAATCAAATAAATTAGAAGATTCAACTTCTTTTAAAAGTAGCTCAAACCCTTCTTTAAAAAAACCTTCTGTCTCAAATGAGTTGATAACAGAATCTAATTCAATTACTAGCTTTGGATAAAATTCAGAAAACCCAGTAATTCTATGCCAAAAATCTTTACCAATAATAACAGGAAATTGTGTATTTATTTTTTTGTAATGTTGGCTAAGTTGTTTTTCTTCACCATATAAAACACCCAAAATTAAATCAGAATTATTCATGTTCATTGAATTAGTTCTTGCTAGGTTAGTTACAGTGGTGAATTTTTTTAATAGAGGATTTACATCTTCAGAGTTAATTGTATTTGGGCCAGATTTTAATTGACACCATTTTTTTCGATTATCAATTTTGTCAATAAATTCAATATCCATTCCTTTAATTAAAGAACCAGTCGCTAAATTTAGATTTATAAACATATTCTGTATTCTAGTACCAAAAGAAGTGTTTATAGAAGTTCCTAAAACCCGAGGATAGTATAAGGCCTTAGTAATGCCGAGTGGTGTGAAATTATCTTCAAGAATTTTAGATAAGTATTTAACTATGATTGGATTTATTTTGTAAGATTTAAGTTTAGAATGCGTTTTTAATACATTGATTTTATGGTTTTCAAAAATCTTCTCTTTAAAATACTCTGTAACTATTGCTAAAAGTTCTTGTTCTGACATATATCAAATATATTCTTTTTTAATTAATGCGCCTCCAACCAATTTAAACCAGTATCCAACTCCACATCTAAAGGCACATCCATTTTAAAAGCATTTTCCATTTCAGTTTTAATCAAGGTTTTCATCTCTTCAAGCTCTGGTTTGTAGACATCAAAAACCAATTCATCATGGACTTGCAACAACATTTTGGTTTTATAATTACCAGCTTCAAGTTTGTTATATATATTAATCATGGCGATTTTAATAATGTCGGCAGCACTACCTTGTATTGGTGCATTAACCGCATTACGCTCTGCAGCACCACGTACAATAGCGTTTGCACTATTTATATCTTTTAGATAACGTCTTCGGTCTAAAACAGTTTTTACATACCCATTATCACGCGCAAAATCGACTTGTTCGCTCATGTATTTTTTAAGCTTTGGATAGGTTTCGTAATAGGTATCAATTAGCTCTTTGGCTTCGCCACGCGATAAATCGGTTTGGTTACTTAATCCAAAAGCAGACACACCATAAATAATCCCAAAGTTTACGGTTTTGGCATTACTACGTTGCTCTCTTGTGACTTCGTTTAAAGGCACATTAAAGACTTTAGATGCTGTAGAGGAATGAATATCTTCGCCATTTTTAAAGGCTTCAATCATGGTTTCCTCTTGGCTTAAAGCTGCAATTATACGCAGTTCTATTTGGCTATAATCGGCTGCAAGTAACGTATAGTCGTCATTACGTGGTATAAAGGCTTTACGCACTTGACGTCCACGTTCTGTACGTATTGGAATATTCTGTAAGTTAGGATTGTTACTACTTAAACGTCCTGTTGCAGCAACGGTTTGCATATAGTCTGTGTGCACACGTCCTGTTGCTTCTTCTACCTGAAGTGGTAACGCATCTACATACGTGCTTTTTAGTTTTGCTAAACCACGATACTCTAAAATATCTCTAATAATCTCGTGCTCTTTTGCTAAAGCCGATAAAATATCTTCACCTGTTTTATACTGTCCTGTTTTGGTTTTTTTAGGTTTGTCTACTAGTTTTAGTTTTTCAAACAAAATGATTCCTAATTGCTTTGGTGATGCGATATTAAATTCTTCACCAGCAACTTCGTAGATTTTTGCAACTAAAGTGTCTATGTCTTTGTTTAATTCTTCTGCAAGTGTGTTTAAAAACGGAACATCTAAGTTAATACCTTCCAGTTCCATTGCAGCTAATACACGTACTAAAGGCACTTCGATATCTGTAAATAATGTTTTAGTATTGGCTTCGCCTAATTCTTTTTCAAAATGTGCTGCCAATTGTAAAGTAATATCAGAATCTTCTACTGCATATTCGGTTTGTTTTTCCAACGGAACTTCACGCATTGATAATTGATTCTTTCCTTTTTTACCAATTAATTCTGTGATAGAAATTGGTGTGTAATTTAAGTACGTTTCTGCCAACACATCCATGTTGTGACGCATGTCTGGATTAATTAAATAATGGGCTAACATGGTGTCAAACAATTGACCTTTAACTTGTACATTATATTTGGCCAATACTTTAATATCGTATTTTAAATTCTGACCAATTTTTTCAATGGTTTCATTCTCAAAAAACGGTCTTAAGTCTTCAATAATTGCTTGTGCTTCGGTTTTGTCTTCCGGAAAAGGCAAGTAAAACCCTTTACCAACTTCCCATGAAAATGCAATACCAACCAATTGTGCAGTTAATGGATTTAAGCCTGTAGTTTCGGTATCAAAACAAACAGAGGTTTGATTCATTAAATTTTTAATGAATAATTTGGTTGCCATTCCTGGTGCGATGCTTTGGTAAAAATGCGAAGTGGTTTCGGCAGTTTTACGTGCAAAGGTGTTGGTTTCGGTTGTCGCTTTCGCGGAATTTGGGTCACCTCCAAACAAACTAAATTGTCCTGCTCCAGCACTTTCTGCTTCTTTTGGTGTTACTTTTGGTGCTGCTTTTTCTGAAGTAATGTCACTTGCTTTTGAAGTTGCTTCTGCACCAGACGTAAATGTTTTGGTGAAATTATCTATTAAACGTCTAAATTCTAACTCTTGAAAAATCTCTGTTACTTTAGGGATATCTGGTGCATCTAATTCAAAATCTTTTGCATTAAACGTCACAGGAACATCTAGCATAATGGTTGCTAGTTTTTTAGATAGTAAACCCAATTCTTGATTGGCTTCTACTTTTTCTTTCATTTTACCTTTTAACTCGTGCGAATTAGCAAACAAGTTTTCCATACTACCATAAGCAGCCAAAAACTTTTTTGCAGTTTTTTCGCCAACACCTGGCAGTCCAGGAATATTATCACTTGCGTCTCCCATCATGCCTAAAAAGTCAATGACTTGTAATGGATCTGTGACTTCAAATTTTTTCTGCACTTCTGGAATTCCCCAAGTTTCGTATCCACCACCAAACATTGGTCTGTACATAAAAATGTTTTCGCTTACTAATTGCGCAAAATCTTTATCTGGAGTTACCATAAAGGTTTGGTAGCCTTCTTTTTCGGCTTGTTTTGCTAATGTTCCAATTACATCATCAGCCTCGTAACCTGCTTTTACCATAATTGGAATATGCATGGCTTTTAAAATATCTTGTATAATTGGCACTGCAATTTTAATGGCTTCTGGTGTTTCGTCTCTATTGGCTTTGTAAGCTTCAAACATCTCGACGCGATCTGCACTTCCTCCTTTATCAAAACAAACAGCTAAATGGTCTGGTCTTTCGCGTTTAATGACGTCTAAAAGCGAATTCATAAAACCCATAACTGCTGAGGTGTCGACACCTTTAGAGTTAATTCTTGGGTTTTTTATAAAGGCATAATAGCCACGAAAAATTAATGCGAATGCATCGACTAAAAAGACACGTTTGTTATCTGACATTTCTATAAGTTTGAAAGAACTCAAATTTACAAAACTTAAAGCAGGTTTGCCTGAAATTTTGTTAACAATGAAACTTGATTATAAAAAAAGAGGAACAAAAAGACTATGCTTTTCTGTTCCTCTTTTAAAATAATAGCGACTTTTCTATTAATTTTTAATCACTTTTTTAGTGATTTCTCCTTGGTCTGTTTTTATTTTAACTAAATATAATCCAGAATTAAAGCTTGATAAATCTATTTGAGATTGATTAGTTTTTATAATACGTTTTCCTAAAAAGTCAAATACTTCAATGTTTTTAATTGTGTTTGAGCTAGAGATATTAATAATATCTGAAGTAGGATTTGGATACATAGTGATTGAAGATTCTAAATCAAAAGTAGCACTACTTAAAGTAGAAGCACTTTCTACGGTAAAGCTTTTGTATGCGTTAACACTTGCATGATTCTGTGTTCTAAATACACGTAGTTTATATGCTGTACCATTTGTTAAACCACTAAAATTACCTTGGCTACCAATACAATCTATTTGTGTGCCAGCACAAGCATCATAAAGTGCAAATTTATTGTAGACTACACCACCATTAATAAGTAAAAAACCATCTTGTGGCATAGTAATGTCATACCAAACATCAACATAGTCAAGAGGTGCATCACCAGAACAACCTTCTTCATTATTTACAGAAGCACCTGCAATACCAAAGTTTACAGTTTCTGTTGTGTTGGCTAGAAGTGATATGGTCTCAGCAGTTGCGCAATCGTCGTTACTAATAACTTCAAATGCTTGCATGGTAAAAGACTTGTAATTGTTATTAGTATTGGCAACAGTCCTGAATACTCTTAATTTATAATTTGTTGTAGCTGTTAAATTTGAAAACAATTTATTACCAGTACCACAATCTATTTGTGTTCCGTTACAAGCATCATATAATGCAAATCCATTCCAACTAATAGCTCCACCAACATATAAATTTCCGTTTACAGGCATTGTAAAGTCATACCAAATATCATAATAATTATTAGTTGTACCAGAGCAACCTTCTTCGTTATTTACTGTTGCACCACTAATTTCAAAATCAACTGTAGATAACGTTGTTGAAACAGTAATGTTTTCTGAAGACGTGCAATCATCATTAACTGCAGTATCAAAAGCTTGTATGGTAAACGATTTGTAATTATTGCTAAATGCAAGTGCAAGTGTCCTGAAGACACGTAATTTATATGTTGTTCCTGCTGTAAGTCCTTCAAAAAATAAAGCATTGTTACCGCAATCTATTTGTGTGCCTCCACAACTATCATACAACGCAAAGTTATTCCAGTTTAATGTTCCATCCACATGTAGATTACCATTTACTGGCATTGTAAAATCGTACCAAAGGTCTACATAATCTCCAGTTGTTGTACAACCTAATTCGTTGTTCACAGATGCACTACTAGGATCAAAATTAATAGTGGATGATGTTGTTGTTACTGTAATGTTTTCTGAAGTTGCACAATCATCATTAGTTGCTGGAACTATAGCTTGTATTGTAAAAGATTTATAGCTGTTATTATTTGTAAGTGCAAGTGTTCTAAATACGCGTAATTTGTAGGTTACACCAGATGTTAATCCTTCTGTTATCATATTGTCGCTTCCACAATTTATTAGTGTACCTCCACAACTATCATACAACGCAAAATTATTCCAATTAAGTGTTCCATCTATATATATGTTACCATTTATAGGCATTGTAAAATCATACCAAATATCAGAATAATCTGCAGTAGTTGTGCAACCTAATTCGTTATTTATTAAAGCACCAGAAATTTCAAAATAATTAGTAGATGTTGTAGTAGTTACAGTAATGTTTTCAGCTGAAGTACAATCGTCATTTGTTGCTGCTTCACTTGCTTTTACTGTAAAGCTTGTATAATTATTATCTGCATTTGCTACAGTTCTATAAACACGTAATTTATAGTTAGTACCAGAGGTTAAACCAGTAAAAAACTCGTTTGTATCACCACATTGTATTTCTGTACCTGCACAAGCATCATAAAGCACAAAATTATTCCAACTGATAGAGCCATTAAGGTATACATTTCCATTATATGGCATTGTAAAATCGTACCAAACATCCAGATAGTCTGTTGCAGTTCCGCCAGAACAACCTATTTCGTTATTTATGGTTGCTCCTCCAATATTAAAGTTTACAGTTGAAGTAGTTGAGGATACAGTAATATTTTCTGATGCAGTACAATCATCATTTGTTGCAGATTGAAACGCTTTGATACTAAAAAATTGGTAACTAGTGTTTGATGCTGTTGTTGATGGTCTGTATACTCTTAAAGTATAACTAGTGCCAGAAGTTAGATTTGTAAAAAACTCATTGGTAGTTCCACATTGTATTTCTGTACCACCACAAGTATCATATAATGCAAACCCATTCCAGCTTAAACTACCATTTACATATACGTTTCCATTAAAAGGCATTGTAAATTGGTACCAAACGTCTGCAAAATCGTTTGTGGTAGCACAAATTGTTTCGTTGTTTAATACAGCTGTATTAATATCAAAAGTATGATTTGTTGCTGTTGTCGTTACAGTTATTAAATCTGCGTTTGCACAATCGTCATTTGCTGGTTGGGCAAAAGCAAATTGTACTGTTAAAAATAAGAGGGATAAAAAGTAAAGTTTTTTCATGATTAGCGATTTAGACCTAAAAATAGGTCTAAAACCTCATATTATAAAGAAGAATTGTAAGAATTAACTGTTTTTTTGTGTAGCTGGTCTTTTTTATATGATAACAGGTTGTTAGGCCTTTATTACAAAATTAGATTGTATGTTTTCGTTTTTATTATCTTGAAATTTAGTCATGCTAAACCATTGATGAATAGCAAAACTACCAGTTTTGCCTTGTTTATTGACTGCTATATAGCCAACTTGAAAATTTTTATAATCACTATTTGGTTTGCTTACAATACGATTAATAGCTTCTTCGCATGCTTCTTGAGGTGATTTTCCTTGTCTCATTAATTCGACCACCAAAAAGCTTCCAACAGTTTTTACTACTTCTTCTCCCATTCCTGTAGCAACACAACCACCAATTTGATTGTCGATAAATAAACCAGAGCCAATGATTGGGCTATCACCAACGCGACCAGCCATTTTATAAGCCAACCCACTAGTCGTGCAAGCTCCAGAAATGTCTCCATTTTTATCTATTGCTAACATGCCAATAGTGTCATGGTTTTCTATATTTATAATGGGTTTGTATTTAGATTCTATTTTCCATTTTTCCCATGCTTTTTTTGAGGATTCTGTAAGTAAGTTTTCTTTTTTGAAACCTAATTCATATGCATATTTTTCTGCACCTTTTCCAGATAGCATAACGTGTGGAGTGTTTTCCATGACATGACGTGCAATTGATACAGCATGTGTTATGTTTTGAAGATGCACCACAGAACCACAATTTCCATGTTTATCCATTATACAAGCATCTAATGTTACATTTCCATCACGATCTGGCAAACCTCCTTTACCAACAGATTGGTTTTTGACATCAGCTTCTTCTATCTTACATCCTTGTTCTACAGCGTCTAAAGCAAGTCCACCTTGTTGAAGTATTTCCCATGCTTTTGCTGTAGCATTTGGGACATTCCAAGTAGCAATAACTAATGGTAAACTTGCTTTTTTTGAAGTAGTTTGTGTTGCTTTGTTTTTTTCTGAAGCTTTTTCATTACAACTAGAAAGAGAAGTACCTACAGCTAATCCAACTCCTGTTAATGAAGCATTTTTTAAAAATTTTCTTCTTTTCATTATTAGTATGTTACACCTTGTTTGTCTAATACAGATTTTGTTCTGAAAGCATAGAATAATAAATAGGCAAAACATAATACTGCAATTAAGTATGATGGTTGAATACCAAAAATATCTGCTAATTTACCTTGTAATGGTGGTATGATTGCTCCTCCAAGAATCATCATAATTAAAAAAGCAGAACCTTGTGAAGTGTATTTTCCTAAACCAGCAATACTTAATGTAAAAATACAAGGCCACATAATAGAACAAAATAAACCTCCAGATAAAAAGGCGAAAAGCGCAACATTTCCTGTAGTAATTAAACCTATTGTCATTGCAATTACACCAAGTAAACTAAATATTTTAAGAGTCTTAACAGGATTGTCTTTTGCTAAAAAGAAACCTCCAATTTGTACAGCAACACAAATAGCAAAAAACATAATTTGATTGGTAGAATATTTTCCAAAATTAACAAGTAAAATAACTCCAAATGCAATGTAAGGGACAATTATGAGTAGCCATTTTTTTAAGCCTTTACTAGGATTAAAAACAGTAATAGCTCCAACCCAACGACCAATCATTAATCCTCCCCAATATAGAGAGATAAAAGGTGCTATTTGAGCATCGTTAAGTGTCGGTAAACCTAATTCGTTTAGGTTTGTTCCGTCTACAGCTTTTTTTAATAATTCGCCTAAATTACTACCAACTGTTACTTCTACACCTACGTAAGTAAAAATGGCTAACATCCCTAAAACTAGTTGTGGATATTTCATTGCTCCCCAACCTTCAGGTTTTTTAGAAGAACTTGAATAAGCAAATAATAAACAACCTATAACTGCTGCAAGTGCCATAATTAAAGCAGTTAATCTTTTAGGGTCAGGAGCAGCATTTATTAATTCAATTCTTTTTTTCTCTAATTCAGACATTTGATCTGTTACAGACTCTAACCCAATATAAGTAGTAAATATATAGCCAAAACAAACTATAATTATTAATGTTAAAATAATTAAAATATTTTTTGCCTTATTAGCAGGCTCAAAAGCAGTGTCTGATTTTAAAGCAGGTAATTTTTTTGAAAAATGAAACAATGCAGCAGCTAATAAAAATAATATTCCAACACCAATATATAACGCTTGAACTGTGGTTAATTTTATCTCGTTAGTTTGTATCATAGCTTTTAATTCTTCTCCAGATAATGGAGTCGAACCAAAGATGATAAGTGCAACTACGATTGGTCCAATGGTTGTACCAAAAGAGTTAATTCCGCCTGCTAAATTTAAACGATGTGAACCTGTTTTTGGGTCGCCTAATGCAATTGCAAATGGATTTGCAGCTGTTTGTTGTAATGAAAACCCTAAGCCAACAATAAATAAAGCAATTAAAACTAAATAAAACACACTAGTTTGTCCTTGTTCTGCTCCTGCAGTTGCTGGATACATTATAAAAGCACCAATTGCAGAGAGTAGTAATCCGTAAACAATTCCGTTTTTATAACCCCAATTATTTAAGATGTCTTTTTTTACAGAACTTGAAATAATAAAAAGTAATAATGCACCAATATAATAGGCTCCATAAAATGCAAAATCGACTAATTGCGATTGAAATTGATCAATATTAAAATAGGTTTTACAAAACGGAATAAAAACTCCGTTTGATGCTGCTATAAATCCCCAGAAAAAAAACACTGTGACTAAGGTTGTTAATGCAGATTTGTTGTTTTGATTATTCATTTAGTTAGTTTTAGTGGTTCTAAATATAGTTATAAATGTTATTTGATTGTTATTTCGTCTGCAAAAAGCCAACTTCGTCCATCATGCTCATATCCTAAATGCCATTCTGGAAGTTTACCAAGTTTTTTTGCTACTATCCTAACATAACGATAGTGTTCTTTTTTACCTTCAAATGTTATGTTTTTGACAGTTACGTGTTCAGATTTTTTGGTAGCATCAATCTTTTTTGTGTTTTGAAATGGTTTGAAGTTTTTTCCATCAGTTGACACTAAGCATCTAATTTCAGTTGGGTAAAAAATCCATGAACGTTGGTCTTGTAAAAAACCAATATCAACTAATCTAATTTCTTTTTCGCTTCCTAAATCAACAGTTGCAACTAAGTCAGTGTCAGAATACCCTTGCCAAGTTCCAGTTCGGAAATCTTCAGCACCAACAATACCATCTATTAATGCATTTTTCCCACCACCATTGTATTGGTTAGCATATTGTGTATCTAAATGAATAGATAAATGTGGATCAATTTTGAAGAACTTAGTAGTAATCTCAGGACTTTGTTTTTTGTTTAATTCTGAGTAAACGGTTAGTGTACTAGCTTCAGATATAGTAAAAGGTTTATCATACTTTTTAAAGTCCGAATTGTTTTCTGAATAAAAAATTGAAGCACCTTTTGTGTTGCTTTGTAATTCAATTTTGGTATAACCATTAAAAGCAGTCTCACCTTTTGTGATAAATGGAGGAGTAACTATTAAATGTTCTTTAATTTCAGTATTAGGAGCTTCATCGTCTTGTGTTGCCCAATTTGTAGGTAGGTTACTCATTTTAAAATGAAGTGTTCCACCATTAACAATATCTGAATGTGAGAGATAAGATTTGTTAAGTGGTTTGTTATTTAATGTAACAGATTCTATATAAAAATTGTCCTTACTTAAATTGTCTGTTGAAATTGTAAACTGTTTTCCGTTTTCTAGGTTTATAGTTGCATTTTTAAATAAAGGTGTCCCTATTATATATTGATTACTCCCTGGAGTAACTGGATAAAAACCAAGACTACTAAAAATGTACCAAGCACTCATTTGACCACAATCTTCGTTACCTGAAATTCCGTCTGGTGTATTAGTATATAATTCATTTAAAATTTGATGAACCTTTTCTTGCGTTTTGTGAGGTTTATTTACAAAATTATAGAGGTAAGCCATGTGATGACTAGGTTCGTTACCATGTGCGTACTGTCCTATTAATCCTGTTATATCTACTTGATGTCGTCCAGAAGTTTGGTCTTGGGCAACAAATAATTTATCCAGATTAGCTTCTAATTTATCTTTACCGCCTAATAAATCTATAAAACCAGAAATATCTTGAGGTACATAAAAACTGTATTGCCAAGCATTAGCTTCGGTGTAATTAAAATTGACTTCATAAGGATCAAAAGGAGCAAACCATGTGTTTCTAAATCGACCTCTCATAAACTGCGTTTCTGGGTCAAAAATATTCTTGTAATATTGCGCTCTTTCAGTATACGTCTTATAATCTTCAGATTTGTTTAATCCTTTTGCCATTTGCGCAATCGTCCAATCGTCATAGGCATATTCTAATGTTTTAGACACAGACTCACTTTCTTTTTCAACAGGAATAAAGCCAAATTGTTTATAGCTTTTTAACCCTAATTTGTCTCTTGTTGCACTATGTTTCATTGCTTTAAAAGCTTTCTCTACATCATAATTTTTAATGCCTTTTAAATAAGCATCTGCAATGACAGGAACAGCATGATAACCAATCATACAACCAGTATAATTTGCAGATAAATCCCAAATTGGCATAATACCGCCTTCGTCATATTTAGCTAAAAATGTATTTATAAAATCGTTGGTTTTGTCCTGTTCAATAATAGTATATAATGGATGTGTAGCACGATAAGTGTCCCAAAGCGAGAAGACTGTATAATAGTCAAAACCTTTGGCTTCGTGAATTTTTAAATCCATTCCACGATATCGTCCATCTACATCTTGGTATAAATTAGGTGCTAAAGCCACATGATACATTGAGCTGTAAAAGTTGGTTTTGTTATCTATATTTTTATCTTCAATAACAATTTTCTCTAATTGTTTTTCCCAAAAATCTTGTGCTGTTTTTTTGACCTCTTCAAAGGTCTGATCTCCAATTTCACCTTTTAAGTTTTTTCTTGCTCCTTCAATATCTATAGCACTAATGCCTATTTTAATGTAGACTGGTTGGTTTTTTGGGTTCTTAAATTTTAAGGCAATTTTTTGAGCACCTTTCATACCTTGTTTAGGAGGAGATTGTAACACGTCATTAAAAGGATGTGACGTTTTTATAACAAAATACAAGCGTTGGTCTTTTGCCCAAGCGTCAGAAAAACGGTAACCAACAATTTCTGTATCACTAATCTTTTCAATTTTAGCATCTAAAACTTTATCACGATGGATTAAATCAACAATTGCAAATTGATTATCTGCTGAAGGGAATTGATACTTGTGTATACCACTTCGTTTAGAAACTGTCAATTCCACATCAATATTTGTACTGTCTAAATGTACTTTGTAGTAACCAGGTTCTGCAACTTCATTGTCATGAGAAAAAGGTGCTCTATAACCTTTTTTACCATCAGAACCATTATTAAAAGTTTGCTGATTTGTTGGCATTATTAAAATGTCTCCATAGTCAGACACACCAGTTCCGCTTAAATGTGTGTGCGAAAAACCATAAATATAACTATCATTATAATGATAACCAGAGCAACCATCCCAACCATCTAATCGTGTGTCAGGACTAAGTTGCATCATTCCAAAAGGCATTGTTGCGCCTGGATATGTATGTCCATGTCCACCAGTACCAATAAATGGATTGACGTAAGAGATTAATGGTTGTTTTTTTTGAGTAGTGGTTTTGTTTTTAGCTTTTTCATTACAAGAATAAATAGTTAGTAAAACAATAATTATAGCAGTGTGTCTAAATTTCATGAATTGTCAAAATTTGATTTACAATTTAATAAAAAGAATAGTAAAATGTGTCTTTTGAGTGATTTAACGTTTAACAATTTAATAAGATATTTAGCTTTTATTATAGTTAGTTTTGTGCATTAAATTTTACTTATGACTCGAATAATTATTCTTGTAATTATATATGTGGTGTTCACTATTTATGGCTATCAAGCTATAAAAACAGTATTTAAATCTGCTTGGATACATTATTTGTTTTTAGCAATTGCTGTTTTAGTAATAATTAATGTGTTTTATCAATTTAATACTGGTCCAGAAGAGGGACGGATTTTAAGTGGGTTAAGAGGTTATGCTATTGGATTTATGTTGGCTTTTTTAGCTTTAACTTTAATTATTACGCCTATTTTATTAGGCGAAGATATTTATCGATTTTTTAATAGTATTTATAATAAATTTTTTACTTCAAAAGACGCTTTTGAAATGCCATCAAGGCGTAAATTTTTAAGCCAAATTGCTTTAGGATTGGCAGCAATACCTTTTTCTGCTTTGCTTTACGGAATGTATAAAGGACGATATAATTATAAAGTTTTAAAATACACTTTATATTTTGAAGATTTGCCAGAAGCGTTTGATGGTTACAAGTTAACGCATATTAGCGATATACACTCTGGTAGTTTTGATAATAAAGAAAAGATAGATTATGCTGTAAATTTAGTAAATCAGCAACAAGGTGATGTTATATTATTTACTGGAGATTTGGTTAATAATACAGCGTCTGAGATGTATAACTGGAAAGATACATTTTCTAAATTATCCGCTAAAGATGGTGTTTTTTCAGTCTTAGGAAACCATGATTATGGAGATTATGTGCAATGGAATTCCGCGAAAGCGAAAAAAGATAACCTAGACGAATTAATTACTATTCAAAAAGAAATGGGTTTTGATTTGTTGTTAAATGAAAACAGGTATATCGAAAAAAACGGACAACGACTAGCTTTAGTTGGTGTAGAAAATTGGGGAAAAGGTGGATTTAAAAAAGCAGGAGATTTAGATAAGGCGTCGTTTAATGTAGATGCCAATGATTTTAAAATTTTAATGTCTCATGATCCATCACATTGGGAGGAAATAGTAATTAATCATGATTGTCATTATCATTTAACATTAAGTGGTCATACACATGGTATGCAGTTTGGGATAGAAATACCAGGTTGGATTAAATGGAGTCCAGTAAAATGGCGTTATAAACATTGGGCAGGTATCTATAAAGAAAAGGGTCAATATATTAATGTTAATAGAGGGTTTGGTTATTTAGCATATCCTGGTCGAGTAGGAATTTGGCCAGAAATAACAGTTATAGAACTTAAAAAAGGTACGCAAATTGTTTAATTTGAGGTAAATGTTATATTTTAGTAAGAAGTTTGAACTAAACTGAATATCAAATGTCAAAATTTGGAGAATTAATTGATGTCGACATTCCTGTGCTTCTGGATTTTTTTACAGAGTGGAATGAACCGTCTAAAGCCATGAATGCTGTGCTACGAGATGTAGCTGCTGCGCTTGGTGATAAAGCAAAAGTAATTAAGATAGATGTTGATAAAAATCAAGAACTATCTGAAGCTTTACGTGTTAAAGGCTTGCCTACGCTAATTATTTATAAAGATGGTGAAATGAAATGGAGGCAAAGTGGAGAGCAGGATGCTAGTACTTTAATAAGTATTGTGCAACAATATGTTTAAAGCGCTTTAAATGTATACCCTTTTTTACTAAAGTAATCTAATACTTTAGGTAAAGCGTATTGCATATTTCTGGACGCTTTTATGCTATCATGAAACACTACAATACTTCCTGAAGTAGTTGTTTTAATAACATTTTGCAAACATTTTTCCTTGCTTATTTGTTGTTCCCAATCGTAAGATAAAACACTCCACATTACTATTTTATAGCCTTGTTTAAGTAGTTGCTTAGCTTGACTACGTTTTATTTTTCCAAAAGGTGGTCTAAATAGTTTTTGATTTTCGCCTTTAAGGTTTTGACTTTTTAATTCAATTAGATTTTGAGATTCACCTGTATTTTTAATATACTTTTCTGTATTTGTTTCCCATCCTTTTAAATGATTATAAGTATGGTTGCCAACAGAGTGACCTTCATCTAAAACAGATTTAAAAATATCAGGGTATTTTTTAATGTTATCTCCAATACAAAAAAAAGTAGCTTTGGCATTGTACAATTTTAATTGGTCTAAAGTCCATTGTGTTATTTCGGGAGTTGGACCATTGTCAAAAGTGAGATAAATAGTTTTAGATACAAATGCCTTTTTCCAAAGGTATTTTGGAAAAAGGCATTGTATTAATTTTGGTGTTTTTACAGGAAAAACAGGCATCTAATTATTTTTTAAAACAGTGTCAAACTGTTGTAAAAAATCAGCATCTGTTGGTACTGGTTTTATTTCTTCTTCTGGCTCGCTATCGTAATAATGTTTAAATAGCTCAAGATAATTTGTAAAGGTCATAGATTCGTCTTTAGCAAACTCTTTATCGTATTCTACTAAAACATCTACTAGTGCTTTATAACGTTCTACATCTGTTAAAATTTCAGTAAAGTTTTCGTCTTGATTATCTCTAGTAAGTGTACTGTAATATTTTAAAGTCTCTTGATATTTAGTAGCAACATCCTTAAATAATTGTCTTGCCTTATCTTTTTTGTCTACCTCATAGTATGCACTAATATAAGGTTCTAATAAAGTATAATGACCAAATTTATCAACTGGCATATTTTGCATAGCAATGTCAGCTATTTCTTCAGCTTTATCTAATTGGTCTTCATTTATTAAGTTTTCAATAAGACGAGCAAGATTCCCTCTGTAAGTAATAGAGTTTCGTCTTGTTTCTGGATCATGATAAATGTTTTCGCTACCACTATTTCCCCAATCCCAATTTACAACTTTATTGTACATAAAATCTGTATCTAATCGTCCCATATCAAATGGGTTTGCTCGTGCAACAGGTGTTTTAATAGGGACTAGTTTATATACCATTCCGTCTAATTGTAGGTAGTCTTTCATCCAGATATAATCATCGTTACCAAAAGCACCACCTGTAAAATAGATTGGACGTTCCCAATTGTTGTTAGCAACAATATCCAACATTAATAAACGATTTTTATAGATTGCATTATCGGAAATAGTTATATCTAAATAATCTTCAATTTTGTTTGCGTCTTTAGACTTTACAATTCCATGGTCTAAAACAGATTGTTTATTTACTGGAATCCTAATGTTTTCTGCTGGAAAATAATTAGAGTTTAAAAACTGTTTTGGGTATTGAGTGTAATCTTCACCTTCTTGCTGTAAGGCATACTTAAGTTTAGTTTTTGGGTCGTCACTAGTTACAAAATTCATAAACGTTTTAATGTCTAATGTGTCTTTGTATCTTAAACGTTTCATTATATAATCTCGTGTTCCGTGTTTATACTTATCATGTGTTAAACTTGATGGTATAGGGTCACTTTTATAGGCTTTACGCTTCATCTGATCTATATACCAATCTGTTTGAAACAGACTAGTGTTAACCACACGCACATCTGTACGATAATTTTCAATTTCTTGAGCATACCATAAAGCAAATGTATCATTATCACCAATAGAGAATAAAATACCGTTTTCTCCACAAGAATCTAAATACTTTTTAGCCATAGCTAATGCAGTATATTTACCTGATCTATCATGATCATCCCAGTTTTGAGATACCATAATTATTGGAACAAGTAATAAGCAAATTAGGGAAACAACTGGAGCTAAAACTTTATTGGAGACATATTTTTTTAAGAAGTCAAAAATAGCATAAACCCCTAAACCAATCCATAGTGCAAATACGTAAAACGAACCTACTACAGAGTAATCACGTTCTCTAGGCTCAAAAGGTCTTACATTAGTATATACTTGTATAGCTAACCCTGTAAAGAGGAAAAATACTAATAAAACCCAAAACATTTTTTTATCCTTATTAAAAAGGAAAAACAAGCCAATTAATCCTAAAATAAGCGGAAGGAAATAGTACGTATTACGACCTTTATTTTCTGCAACATCACTTGGTAAATTGTCTTGAGATTGACCTAAATGCCACTTGTCAATAAAATTAATACCACTAATCCAATTGCCATGTTGGTCATAACGACCTTGTAAGTCGTCTTGTCTACCAGTAAAATTCCACATAAAATAACGCCAATACATATAACCTAATTGGTACTCAAAAAGATAAGAAATATTGCTAGCCAAAGATGGTTTTTCGATATCGATAAACTGTCCAAATTGTTTTAAAAAATTATGATAATCTTCATAATCTATTCTTCCTTGGGCAACATCGTTTTTAAAGTCTAATACAGACTGTATTAAACGTTGTTCATCTTGGTATTCTGGTTTTATATTAAAGTTTAAGTATCCAGTAAATAACATATAGTTTTCTGCGTTTTCACCACTCCACATACGTGGTAATATTGCAGCTTGTTCAGAATTATAATTCTGTTTAGCACGTTTAAAGTCGTTTACAATAATGTATTTACCTGCAACTTCGTCTTTTTCATATTTAGGTTTGTCATCAACATAAGGTTCGTTTTCATCTAAACCAGTATATTGATCTGTAAATAGTGGTCCATAAAACAGATGTGTTTCTGGGTATTGCTCTAAGTTATAATAGGCTAATAGCTCTCTTGCAGAAGAGGGGTTATTTTCATTAATAACAACATTGGCATTAGCACGTATTGGTAACATTAACCATGTAGATGATCCAATTAGTATAAATAGTAAACACAAAATCCCTGTATTTAAACCGTTTTGTTGTTTTGCTTTTGTGTATTTTAATCCATAATAAAAAGCTGCAGCTAATAAAATGGCAGCTATAATAGATCCAGAATTAAAAGGGAGTCCAATTTGATTAACAAAAAACAATTCCAACATACTAAAATAACGTAGCACATTAGGGAACATTAATTTAAATACAAATAAAAGCACTGCAACCGAAGCTACATTAGCAATAATGAAATTTTTAAGTGTTATGTCTTTGTAGTTTTTAAAATAGTAAATCAACCCAATTGCAGGAATAGTTAATAATCCCATAAAGTGAATCCCAAAAGATAACCCAACAACAAAAGCAATAAGTATTAACCAACGATTACCTCTAGGTTTATGCATGTCTTTTTCCCATCGTAATCCTAAATAAAACATGATGGTCATTATTAGAGTTGCCATAGCATAAACTTCTGTTTCTACAGCATTAAACCAAAACGAATCTGAAAATGCAAATGCTAAACTTCCTACAAAAGCACTCCCTAAAATAGCTATTTGTTGTCCTTTTTTAAGTGTTTTTGGGTCTCCAATTATTTTTTCTAATAATAAAACAATGGTCCAAAACATAAATAAAATGGCAAATGCACTAGATACTGCACTCATCATATTCATTAAAAAACCTATTTGAGAGGCGTTAAAAGCAAATACGGAAAACACTGCTCCTAACATCTGAAACAAAGGTGCTCCTGGTGGATGACCTACTTGTAGTTTGGATGAGGTTAAGATATATTCTCCAGCATCCCAATAACTTACAGTTGGTTCTACAGTTAGAGTGTAAGTAATTAGTGCAATTAAAAAAGCGAACCAACTTAATATTAAGTTCCATTTTTTAAAGTTAAAAGACATCATAAAGTATCGTTTTGTTATGTGTCGCGAATTTAGTAATTATTATGTAACAGACACGATTTTTAAGTTAACGTTAAGTTTTTAATCATATTTTATTAAAAAAATGTTTGCTCAAATAAATATTTGTTTTAAATTTGCATCCTGTTACAAATATTGGCCTATGGTGTAACTGGTAACACGTCAGTTTTTGGTACTGAAGAGTCTAGGTTCGAGACCTAGTGGGCCAACAAAAAAGCTTCCTTTTATAGGAAGCTTTTTTATTTTATAATTTAAGGTAAGCTTATATTTTAAAGGTAATTACTGGTCTGTTAGCATGATTAACTAAATCCTCACTTATGCTTCCGTTAAAAAAATGCGCAATACCTTGTCTTCCGTGAGTGCTAATTCCAATTAAATCTGCATCGACAATTCTTGAAAAATTTAAAACGCCTTTTTCTACAGTTTCATCATTATAGATGTTAATAGTGTAGTTATTAAAGGCATTATTTTCAATAAATTCTAACATTCTAACTTTTGAAGTAGCAGTTGTTGTAAAATTGCTTGGTGTATTGACGTTTAAAAGATGAATTTTAGCGCCAAATAATTCAGCTAACTTTACCGCTTGAACGTAAGTTTCTTTATTATCATTTTTAAAATCTGAAGCAAAAACAAATTCTTTAATATCAAAATGCTCGTGTTCATTTTTAATTACTAAAACAGGTGTGTTAGAGGTTCTAACAATTTTTTCTGTAGTAGATCCTATAAACAATTCCTTTAAACCTTCAGCTCCATGAGATCCCATTATAATTAAATCAATATCTTGTTTTTTGCAAGTTTCAAGAATTCCAGTAGAGATTTCGTTAAAATCTACAGTTTCATGAACAGTTAGACCTTGTAAGTAATCTTTATTTAATATAGTTTCAAATTCTTTATGAGCCAGTTTCATAAAATATACAGCTTCTGGTAAGTCGGTAGGTGTCGCTCCACCAGAGTTTAATTGATGTAAAGGCAATTCAAGCATATGAAGTAATATGATTTCACAATCATGTTTTTTAGCTAATTGGGCAGCCACTTTAACAGCGTTTTCTGCTTCTTTAGAGAAGTCCGTTGGTACAAGTAATTTTTTCATAGAAGACTGTAGTTAGTTAATAAAGAACTTATTATAAAGTTAGTAATAAAAAATGACTTTTAAAAAGTTATGAAAATCAATAAAAATGTGTATATTTGCTGCGTTGTAAGAGAAAAACGAAAATTGAGGGGACATGAAGTCCCCTCTTTTTATACTTTAAAATGTTTATACAGATAATAAAAGACTTATTAGAAGACGCGTTAGCAGAAAGACAAGATCTATTTTTAATAGATTTTACTGCATCTAACGATAATGCTATCAAAATAATTATTGATGGTGATAATGGCGTAAAAGTAGAGGATTGTATATTTGTTAGTCGTGCAATAGAGCATAACATTGATAGAGACGAACATGATTTTGCACTAGAAGTAATGTCTGCTGGAGCTACAGCTCCTTTAACATTAGCAAGACAATATCCTAAGCATTTAGGAAGAAAGCTAGAAGTAAAAACTGCAACACAAACAATAGAGGGTGATTTAACAAATGTAAACGATGATGTGTTTACTTTAGAGTGGAAAGCAAGAGAGCCTAAACCAATTGGTAAAGGAAAAGTTACTGTAAATAAAAAAGAAAGTATTGCCTACAAAGATGTTGTAGAGGCAAAAGTTATAATAAAATTTTAATTCAAATAGAGTTATGGAAAATATAGCGTTAATTGAATCTTTTTCAGAGTTCAAAGACGACAAATTAATCGATCGTGTCACCTTAATGGCTATTTTGGAAGATGTATTTAGAAATGCATTGAAGAAAAAGTTTGGAGATGATGATAATTTTGATATTATTATTAATCCAGATAAAGGAGATTTAGAGATTTGGAGAAATCGTATAGTTGTTGCAGATGGAGAAGTGGAAGAGCCAAATCAAGAAATTTCTTTAACAGAAGCACAAAAAATTGAACCAGATTTTGAAGTTGGTGAAGATGTATCTGAAGAAGTAAAATTAATAGATTTAGGTCGTCGTGCTATATTAGCGTTGCGTCAAAATTTGATTTCTAAAATACATGAGCATGATAACACTAATGTTGTCAAACAGTTTAAAGAACTTGAAGGAGAATTATATACTGCAGAAGTACATCATATACGTCACAGAGCAGTTATTTTATTAGATGATGAAGGAAATGAGTTAATTTTACCAAAGGACAAGCAAATACCTTCAGACTTTTTTAGAAAAGGAGATAATGTAAGAGGAATTATAGACAGTGTTGATCTTAAGGGAAATAAGCCAACAATTATAATGTCTAGAACATCTCCTAAGTTTTTAGAAAAATTATTTGAAGCAGAAATACCAGAAGTTTTTGACGGTTTAATTACCATTAAAAATGTTGTTAGGATTCCAGGTGAAAAAGCAAAAGTAGCTGTAGATTCTTATGATGACAGAATTGATCCAGTTGGAGCATGTGTTGGTATGAAAGGATCTAGAATACATGGTATAGTGCGTGAGTTAGGTAACGAAAACATAGATGTAATTAATTACACAAATAACTTACAACTTTATATAACAAGAGCATTAAGTCCTGCAAGAGTGACATCAATTAAAATTGATGAAGAAAGCAAACGTGCTGAAGCAATCTTAAAGCCAGAAGAAGTAAGTAAAGCAATTGGTAGAGGTGGTCATAATATTAGATTAGCAGGTCAATTAACAGGTTATGAGATTGATGTACTAAGAGAAGGAGCGGAAGAAGATGTAGAATTAAGAGAGTTTTCTGATGAAATAGAAGACTGGATTATTGCAGAATTTAGTAAAGCAGGTCTAGATACAGCTAAGAGTATTTTAGAGCAAGATGTAGCAGATTTGGTAAAAAGAACAGACTTAGAAGAAGAAACAATTTTAGATGTTATAAGAATTCTTAAGGAAGAATTCGAAGATTAACATATATTTGAGAAAAAAAAGGACAAAGGTTAAAGGCAATTTATGGCTGAAACAATTAGATTAAATAAGGTATTACGTGAGCTTAACATCTCTCTTGATCGTGCTGTGGAGTTTTTGGACTCTAAAGGAATCGAGATAGAAAAGCGACCGACTACCAAAATTTCAGAAAAAACTTACAGTATTCTTTCGGATGAATTTCAAACCGATGCTAGTAAAAAAATGGCATCTCAAGAAGTAAATGAGGCTAAGAATAAGGAGAAGGAAGAATTGCGTATTAAACGCGAAAAGGAGTTAGAAGAAAAGCAAAAAGCTGAAGAAGCTGCAAAAGCTGCTCGACTTAAAAAGGAAGAAGAAGTTATAAAAGCTTCTAAAGCACTTTCTGGACCTAAAACTATTGGAAAAATAGATTTAGATTCAAATAAAAAAGCGCCAAAAAAAGAAGTAAAGGTTTCTGAAGCTAAAGCAGAAACTGTTAAGTCTGAAAAAGCTCCAAAAACAACTGCAAATGTAAAAGCAGACGATACGCCAAAAGCTAAAGCAGCTCCAAAAACTGAAGAGAAAAAGGAAGCTATTAAAACTACGGAGAAAACATCTGAAAAGGTATCAGCAAAAACAGCAGATAAAGAAGAAGCAGAGGTTGTTGAAGAGCCTGTTGAAGAAACTTTAAAAACTAAATACACAAAACTTTCAGGTCCTAAAATTGCTGGTGATAAAATTGATTTGTCTCAATTTAATAAGCCGAAAAAGAAAAAAGAAGACACTAAAAAAGATGATAACGCTAATAAAAAGAAGCGTCGTCGTATTTCAAAACCAGGAGATAACAGAAGTAATTCTGGACCATCTAGAGGTAATGATAGATTCAAAGGAAAAAGAACTGGTGGACGTAAAGGGACTCCTGTAATTAAGGCAGAACCTAGTGAAGAGGATGTTAAAAGACAAGTACGTGAAACTTTAGAAAAATTACAAGGTAAATCGTCTAAAGGAAGAGGTGCTAAAAATAGAAGAGATAAAAGAGAAAAGCATAGAGAACAGTCTGAGATTGATCAGCAAATAGAAGCAGCAGAAAGTAAAATCTTAAAAGTTACAGAGTTTGTTACTGCAAACGAAATAGCAACCATGATGGATGTTCCTGTAACACAGATTATTTCTGCATGTATGTCTTTAGGAATGATGGTAACAATGAATCAGCGTTTAGATGCTGAAACAATTGCTATTGTAGCTGAAGAATTTGGTTATAAAACAGAATTTGTAACAGCAGATATTGAAGAGTCTATTGAAGAAGTAGAAGATAAGCCAGAAGATCTGGTTACTCGTGCTCCAATTGTAACCGTAATGGGTCACGTGGATCATGGTAAAACATCTTTATTAGATTATATACGTAAAGAAAATGTTATTGCAGGAGAGTCTGGAGGTATTACGCAGCATATTGGTGCTTATGGAGTACAATTAGACAATGGTCAAAAAATAGCATTCTTAGATACTCCTGGTCACGAAGCCTTTACAGCAATGCGTGCACGTGGAGCCCAAGTAACAGATATAGCAATTATTGTTGCAGCAGCAGATGACGATATAATGCCTCAAACTAAAGAAGCAATATCTCATGCACAAGCAGCTGGAGTACCAATAGTATTTGCAATAAATAAAATAGATAAACCAGACTCTAATCCAGAAAAGATTAAAGAAGGATTAGCACAGATGAATTTACTAGTAGAAGATTGGGGTGGAAAAATCCAGTCTCATGATATTTCTGCTAAAGTAGGTACAGGTGTTAAAGAATTATTAGAAAAAGTATTGCTTGAAGCGGAATTATTAGAGCTTAAAGCAAATCCAAACAAACCAGCAATAGGAACAGTAGTTGAAGCCTTTTTAGATAAAGGTAGAGGTTACGTGTCTACAATATTAGTACAAGCAGGAACTTTACGTATTGGAGATTATGTATTAGCAGGTAAAAATAGTGGTAAAATAAAAGCAATGCAAGACGAACGTGGTCATGACGTTTTAGAAGCAGGACCATCAACTCCAGTTTCAGTATTAGGATTAGATGGTGCACCACAAGCAGGAGATAAATTTAATGTCTTTGCAGATGAGCGTGAAGCTAAGCAAATTGCAACTAAACGTACACAATTACAACGTGAGCAAGATGTAAGAACAACTAAAACATTAACGCTTGCAGAAATTGGAAGACGTATTGCATTAGGAACGTTTAAAGAATTAAATATTATATTAAAAGGAGATGTGGATGGTTCTGTTGAAGCATTAACAGACTCTTTCCAGAAATTATCTACAGAAGAAATTCAAGTTAATATCCTACATAAAGGTGTTGGAGCCATTACAGAAAGTGATGTCTTATTAGCAACAGCTTCAGATGCTATTATAATTGGGTTTAATGTAAGACCAGTTGGAAATGCAAGAACAATTGCAGACAGAGAAGAAGTAGATATTAGAACATACTCAATTATCTATGATGCTATTAACGATCTTAAAGATGCTATGGAAGGTATGTTATCTCCAGAGGTTAAAGAAGAAGTTACTGGTACTGCAGAAATCAGAGAAATGTTTAAAGTATCTAAAGTAGGTACAATTGCAGGTTGTATGGTAATGAATGGTAAAATATTCAGAAACTCTCAAATCCGATTAATTAGAGATGGAGTTGTAACTTATACAGGAGAATTAGCTTCTCTTAAACGTTTTAAAGACGATGCTAAAGAAGTCTCTAAAGGATACGATTGTGGTATGCAAATCAAAAACTATAACGACATCAATGTTGGTGATGTTATTGAAGCATTCCATGAAGTAGAGGTTAAGAAAAAACTTAAATAACATTTAGTATTAAACATAAAAAAAGCGATTCAATATATTGAATCGCTTTTTTTATTATATAAAAGTTAGTAAACTAATCTTTCTCTTTTTTAGGCTTAAAGATAAAAGCATCACCAAACTTTTTTTGAACAGCAACTAATGCACGATCTGCTTCAAGTCTAGATCTAAAATTACCAACCCATATTTTGTAGTTAGGAGCTTCAAAAACTAACTGAGAACGCCATTTTCCAACAGAGCCATCAAATTTAGATTTAACACTCTCTGCTGTAGTTCTTGATCCAGAATAAATTTGAATTTTATAACGATCACTATTTTTTTCGTCTTTATTTAAGGTCTTTTTTATTTCTAATAATTCTGCAATTGTTGGATCTTCATTTATAACAACAGTACCTTGTTGTGCATAACTAAAAGCAGAAAAACATATTGTAATTAAGGCAGTTAGATAAAGGTTTTTAAATTGTGTTTTTCTCATTTTTTAAGGTATTTAATGCAAATGTAAAAGTATTAAACTTAAAAGCGACCTATTTTATTATTTAGAATTTCTCTAAATTAGCAATTAAGACTTCTTTAAGATTTCTAAAATCGACTTTAAGTATTACTTTTGCCTAACGTTTTTTGAACTGTATTTTGTAATCAGTTAATGAAAAAACCATACCAAAGTTTAGAAGTAAATTCAATAATATAATATGAAACAGGTGATTCACCGTAAGTTAAGTAGTAACAACCTTCGTTTAAGCTTAATTTTTTTACTAACATTCTCAACCTCACTTTTCGCTCAAGATGGCGACCCAGTTGCTGGAAAAACAGTATTTAATGCTAACTGTATTGCTTGTCATAAATTAGACAAGAAAATGACAGGTCCTGCTTTACGTAATGTAGAAGCACGTTTGGCAGATTCTGACGGAATAGACAGAGAATGGTTGTATAAATGGATTAAGAATAGCGCAGGAATGGTTAAATCTGGCGACGCTTATGCAAACAAAATTTTTAACGAGTATAATGGAGCAGCAATGTCTGCATTTCCTTCGTTAACAAATACAGATATTGATAACATTTTAGCTTACACAGCAACAGAAGCTCTAGCTCCAGTGATTGCAGTTGCAGATAATACAGGAGGAGGAACTGCTAAATCTGAAGGTGGAATTTCAAATAAATTAATCCTTGGTGCTTTAGGAGTGTTGTTTGCTTTATTAGCAGGAGCATTATTCTTAGTAAATAAAACGTTGCGTCGTTTTGCAGATGCAAAAGGAGTTGCTTTAGATCAAGCAACAAAGCGTACACCTATTTGGAAAGCATTTATTCAAAATCAGTTTTTAGTATTGGTTACTGTTATTGGTTTAATGTTAGCTAGTGCGTATTTTGTTTATGGATATTTTATGCAAGTTGGTGTTAATCAAGGATACGAGCCAGTACAACCAATACATTATTCTCACAGAATTCATGCTGGAGATAATGGTATAGATTGTAAATACTGTCACTCTTCTTCAAGGGTTAGTAAACATGCAGGAATACCATCTTTAAATGTATGTATGAACTGTCATAAATCTGTATATGAAGTTGCGCCAGAAACACAAGCAGAAGGTTTAGCTGAATATGGTGTAAATTATAATAAAGAAATTAAAGAATTATATAAAGCTGTAGGTTGGGATGATGCAGAGCAGAAGTATACAGGAGAAACACAGCCTGTAAAATGGATTCAAATACATAAATTACCTGATTTTGCATATTTTAATCATTCTCAACACGTAGTTGTTGGAGGTGTAGAGTGTCAG
Organism: Olleya sp. R77988; assembly: GCF_044594215.1. GTDB lineage: Bacteria > Bacteroidota > Bacteroidia > Flavobacteriales > Flavobacteriaceae > Olleya. The sequence continues at coordinate 1,492,299 of NZ_CP138988.1, forward strand.
ACTTGTCATGGTCCAATAGAAGAAATGGAAGTAGTGTCTCAACACGCACCATTAACTATGGGATGGTGTATTAACTGTCACAGAGAGACAAATGTAAAAGTAAAAGATAACGCTTACTATACCAAAATACATGATCAATTGTCTAAAAAATATGGAGATTTAGACCAGATAAAAGTATCTGAAATGGGAGGTTTAGAATGTGGTAAGTGTCACTATTAATATTAATTAAAGAAATAAATTCAATTATATAATATGTCATCAAACAAGAAATACTGGAAAAGTGTTGAGGAGCTAAAAGATAGCTCTATTGTTGAGGCGCTAAAACAAAACGAATTTGTTCAAGAAATTCCTACTGATGAGTTCTTAGGTGATAAGGAAACATTAGAGAGTTCTTCTACAACACGTCGTGATTTCTTAAAATATGTTGGTTTTAGTACAGCAGCTGCTTCTTTAGCAGCATGTGAAGGGCCAGTAATTAAGTCAATTCCTTATGTAGTACAACCAGACAGAATTGTTCCTGGAGTTGCTAATTATTATGCAACAACTATAGCTAATGGTTTTGATTTTGCAAGTGTTTTAGTTAAGACTCGAGAAGGTCGTCCAATTAAAATTGAAAATAATACACTAGCTACTACTAATGGTAGTGCAAATGCTAGGGTAAATGCTTCAGTTTTAGATTTATATGATAGTTTAAGAGTACAAGGTCCAAAAAAAGGCGGAAACGCTATTTCTTGGTCAGACTTTGATGCAGAAACGACTCAGGCTTTAAATAGTTTAAAAGAGTCAGGAAAGCAGATTGTATTGTTAACTCAAACTTATGCTAGTCCATCAACGTCAAAATTAGTTGCAGAATTTAAAGAAAAATATGGTAATGTAAACCACGTAGTTTATGATGCTATTTCAGAATCTGCTGCTTTAGATGCTTATCAAGCAATGTATGGTGAGCGTGGTTTAGCAAATTACGATTTTGCTAAAGCAATGACTATCGTATCTTTTGGAGCTAATTTCTTAGGAGATTGGCAAGGTGGAGGGTTTGATTCAGGATATTCAAAAACGCGTATTCCAACTCATGGAAAAATGTCGCGTCATATTCAGTTTGAATCTAACTTATCATTATCTGGTGCAAATGCAGACAAACGTGTACCATTAACACCAACACAACAAAAACAAGCATTAGCAAAATTACATAGTTTAGTTGTTGGAGGTTCTGTATTTACAGATTTACCAGCAAATATAGATGCAGCAGTTCAAAAAGCAGCTTCGCAATTAGTTAAAGCTGGAAGTAACGGTGTATTAGTTACAGGTATTCAAGATGTAAATGCGCAAACAGTAGCTTTAGAAATAAATAAAAAATTAGGAAGTAAAGCATTTGACCCTAAGACGCCAATTAAAACACGTCAAGGAAATAATAAAGCTGTACAAACTTTAATTGCTGACATGAAAGCAGGTAAAGTTGGAGCTATTATTATGAGTGGTGTTAATCCAATGTATACTTTACCTAACGCAAAAGATTTTGCAGAAGGAATTAAAAACACAACATTATCTGTAGCGTTTACTTCTAAAGAAGATGAAACAGCTTCAGTAGTGCAATATATAGCAGCAGCACCTCATTATTTAGAATCTTGGGGAGATGTTGAAATCAAGAAAGGACATTTTGCTTTAATGCAACCAACTATTCGTCCTTTATTTGATACAAGACAATTTCAAGATACTTTATTAAAGTGGAATGGAAGTGATGTAGCTTTAAATGATTACATCAAATCTACTTGGAATACGTCTATCCTTAATGGTGGTTCTTATAACCAAGCATTACATGATGGTGTTTTTGTAAGCGGAAATTCAGCAGACATAGTTTCAGCAGAAACAATTGTGCAAGATGAAACTCCAGCAAGTAATTCAGCTAGAGCTTTAGCAGCTTCAGCAAAAGGAAAAGGAGTAGAACTTACTTTATATTCTAAAGTAGGAATGGGAGACGGTCAACAAGCTAACAACCCATGGTTGCAAGAGTTTCCTGATCCAATTTCAAGAACCTCTTGGGATAACTACTTAACGGTATCTAAATCTGATGCAGAAGCTTGGGGAATTGTTAATGAAAACGATTCTACAGGAGCATTAAACGGAAGTTACGTTAATGTAAATGCTAATGGAGCAACTATAAAAGTACCAGCAATTATCCAACCAGGTCAAGCAAAAGGAACTGTTGGTTTATCATTTGGTTATGGTAGAACAGCTGGTCTTAAAGAAGAAATGATGACAGGTGTAAACGCGTTTGCACTATATAATAATTTTAATAACGTTCAAAACGTATCTATTGAACCTGCAACTGGAATGCATGAATTTGCATGTGTACAGTTACAGAATACTTTAATGGGACGTGGAGATATTATTAAGGAAACAACTTTAGAGGTTTTTAATACTAAAGATAGAACAATTTGGAATGCAGTTCCAACAGTATCTTTAAATCATGAGCCAGTAAAAGTAACATCTCCAGAAGTTGATTTATGGGATGAATTTGATCGTTCAACAGGACATCATTTTAACTTATCTATAGATTTAAATGCTTGTACAGGTTGTGGATCATGTGTTATTGCATGTCATGCAGAAAATAATGTACCTGTAGTTGGTAAAGAAGAAATTAGACGTAGTCGTGATATGCACTGGTTGCGTATTGATAGATATTATTCATCTGAAGATACTTTTGCTCAGGATGATGCTAAAAAAGAAGGATTCTCTGGTTTATTTGGAGATAATGGTTCTTTAGGTGGATTTGGAGAGTTAGAAGATCCTGCAGATAACCCACAAGTAGCGTTCCAACCAGTAATGTGTCAGCACTGTAATCATGCTCCTTGTGAGACGGTTTGTCCAGTTGCTGCAACAGTACATGGTCGTCAAGGTCAAAACCATATGGCTTATAACAGATGTGTAGGTACAAGATATTGTGCAAACAACTGTCCTTATAAAGTTAGACGTTTTAACTGGTTCTTATATAATGGAAATGATGAGTTTGATTACCACATGAATAACGATTTAGGTCGTATGGTAATTAATCCAGATGTGACTGTTAGATCTCGTGGTGTAATGGAAAAATGTTCTATGTGTATTCAAAAAACACAAAAAACTATTCTTGATGCAAAAAGAGATGGACGTCCTATTGAGGATGGAGAGTTCCAAACAGCTTGTTCTGCTGCATGTAGCAATGGTGCAATGACTTTTGGAGATATAAACGATAAAGATAGTAAAGTTGCAAAACTTTTAGAAGATGATCGTATGTATCACTTATTAGAAAGTGTTGGTACTAAACCTAATGTTCAGTATCATACTAAAGTGAGAAACACGAAAGAAGCATAAAAAGATTAATTAACAAACAATTATAAAAGGATTATGGCGTCTCATTACGAAGCACCTATTAGAAGACCTTTAGTTACTGGCGAGAAATCGTATCACGATGTAACTGTAGACATTGCTGCACCTGTAGAAGGTAAAGCAAACAAACAATGGTGGATTGTGTTTTCAATTGCACTTGTAGCTTTTCTTTGGGGAATTGGTTGTATTATTTACACCGTTTCAACAGGAATTGGTACTTGGGGTTTAAACAAGACAGTAAACTGGGCTTGGGATATTACTAACTTCGTTTGGTGGGTTGGTATTGGTCACGCAGGAACATTAATTTCTGCAGTACTTTTATTATTCCGTCAAAAATGGAGAATGGCAATTAACCGTTCTGCAGAAGCAATGACAATTTTCTCTGTTGTTCAAGCAGGTTTGTTCCCAATTATACACATGGGTCGTCCTTGGTTAGCGTATTGGGTATTACCAATTCCAAACCAGTTTGGTTCGTTATGGGTAAACTTTAACTCACCTTTACTTTGGGATGTATTTGCAATTTCTACGTATTTATCTGTATCATTGGTATTCTGGTGGACAGGATTATTACCTGATTTTGCAATGTTACGTGATAGAGCAATCAAACCATTTCAGAAAAAAATATACAGTCTATTAAGTTTTGGGTGGACAGGTCGTGCAAAAGACTGGCAACGTTTTGAAGAAGTATCTTTAGTACTTGCTGGATTAGCAACACCATTAGTACTTTCTGTACATACAATTGTATCGTTTGACTTCGCAACATCAGTTATTCCAGGTTGGCATACAACCATATTCCCTCCTTACTTTGTTGCTGGAGCGATTTTCTCTGGATTTGCAATGGTAAATACACTTCTTATTATAATGAGAAAAGTATGTAGCCTTGAAGATTATATTACAGTACAACACATTGAGCTAATGAACATTGTAATTATGATTACTGGTTCTATAGTTGGTGTGGCTTATATTACTGAGTTATTTGTAGCTTGGTATTCTGGAGTAGAGTATGAGCAATATGCGTTTTTAAACAGAGCAACAGGACCTTACTGGTGGGCGTATTGGGCAATGATGTCATGTAATGTGTTTTCACCTCAGTTTATGTGGTTTAAAAAATTACGTACAAGTATCATGTTCTCTTTTGCAATTTCAATTGTAGTAAACATTGGTATGTGGTTTGAGCGTTTTGTAATTATTGTAACATCATTACACAGAGATTATTTACCATCTTCATGGACAATGTTTTCTCCAACGTTTGTAGATATTGGAATTTTTATAGGTACAATAGGATTCTTCTTTGTATTATTCTTATTATACTCTCGTACATTCCCAGTAATAGCACAAGCAGAGGTTAAAACTATTTTAAAATCTTCTGGACAACGTTATAAAAACATTAGAGAAAGAGGAGATAGTTTAGTTGGAACTGGTTCTGATGCTAGAACATCTGGAAAAAGTACAGTTAAGTCTTTAGACACTTCAAAAGTAGAAAGTAAATCTAGTGACTCTAACAATACTGATAAAGTTAATAATTTGCTTTCAGGTATTGGAAGCTTTGATCCTGCAACGCAAACAGCAGATGATTTGAAGAAGATTAACGGAATTGGTCCTAAGATGGAAGAAGTGCTTAACAGCATTGGAATCTTTACTTATGCGCAAGTAAGTAAAATGACGAAAAAAGAATATGACTTGTTAGACGAAATTACAAGTTCTTTCCCTGGAAGAGCAGAACGTGATGATTGGTCTGGACAAGCTAAAAATTTAATAAACTAAAGTAGCATATGGAAGCTTCAAAAGTAATTCACGCTATTTACACCGACGACGATGTGTTAATGAATGCAGTAAAGAAAGTTAAAGCTGCAAAACTTCACATTGAAGAAGTATACACACCTTTTCCAGTCCATGGACTAGATAAGGCAATGGGATTAGCACCAACACGTTTAGCCATCTGTGCATTTATTTATGGATGTATTGGTTTAACTGTAGCAACATTAATGATGAATTTTATAATGATCGAAGATTGGCCACAAGACATTGGTGGTAAACCAAGCTTTAGTTATTTAGAAAATTTACCAGCATTTGTACCAATTATGTTTGAGTTAACTGTATTTTTTGCAGCTCACTTAATGGTAATAACTTTTTATTTAAGAAGTAGAATGTGGCCATTTAAAGAAGCAGAAAATCCAGATCCAAGAACAACTGATGACCACTTTTTAATGGAAATACCTGTTAGTGGAAATGAACAAGAATTACATAACTTGTTAGCAGACACTGGTGCAGTAGAAATTAACGTAGTAGATAAAGCACATTAATTAGATACAATGAAACATTTAATTAAAATAACAATATTAGCATTAATCACAGTGTCATTCTCTTCTTGTAATAAGAAGTCAAGACCTAATTACCAATACATGCCAAACATGTATGAATCTGTTGGTTATGAAGCTTACCAAGAATCTAACGCTTTTGCAAATGGTCAAGAAGCACAATTGCCTGTAGAAGGAACTATAGCAAGAGGTTATAAGCCTTTTGATTACAAAGGTGATACTGATGGATACAATTTAGCTAAAGCTGAATTAAAATCGCCATTAGATTCTACTCAAATAGATCCAGTAAGAGGAAAAGAATTATACACAATTTACTGTGGTATATGTCATGGTAATAATGGTAAAGGTCAAGGTAAATTAGTAAAGAGAGAAAAAATTCTTGGAGTACCAACTTACGATGATGCAGGAAGAGCCATTAATTTAGGAAGTATTTATCATGTAATTTATTATGGTAAAAACTCAATGGGAAGTTATGCTAATCAGCTTAACGAAGAAGAGCGTTGGCAAGTAGCAGCTTACGTAATGCAGTTAAAAGCAGACCTAGAAAAATAAGATTTAGATAAAGTTTATATATAGATATGTACACATTTTCAAATAGACTAAAAATAGTTTCTCTAATCCTAATAGTATTAGGAGCAGTATTATGGGGAACAAGTTATTTCTCATCACATCATGTTACAACAGAAGATGTAAAAACTATGTTGGCTGAAGAAGCAAGTCATGGTGGACATGGTGATGGTCATGGAGCTGTAGCAGATCATGCAACAGATAATCATGATGATCATGCAGCAGAAGATGCACATCATGGAGCAGAGCATGCAGATACTTCTCATGCTTCAGAAGATCATGGAGACAAACATGCAGAGCATGTAATGCATCAAATACATAACAGACCTTGGTCAGCATTATATGTTGCAGCCTTTTTCTTTATGATGATATCATTAGGTGTATTAGCATTTTATGCAATACAATTTGCTGCACAAGCAGGATGGTCACCATTATTATTTAGAGTAATGGAAGCTATTACTTATTACTTATTGCCTGGAGCGTTAATAGTATTAGCTATTGCATTAATTGGAGGAGATCATATTTTTATATGGATGCGTGAAGGAATGACAGTTGAAGGTCATGAAAATTATGATAAACTAGTTGCCGGAAAAGCAGGATGGTTAAATAAATTTGGATTTGCAATTAGAGGATTAATATTTATAGCAGGTTGGTCAACGTACCGTTTCTTTGCACGTAAATTCTCTTTAGCACAAGACAAAGCAGAAGTTGGTGATAATAGAAACTTTAAAAAGTCATTCCGTATTGCTGCTGCTTTCTTAGTATTTTATATTTATACAGAATCAATGATGTCTTGGGATTGGATAATGAGTGTAGACCCTCACTGGTTCTCTACATTATTTGGTTGGTATGTTTTTGCAAGTATGTTTGTAAGTGGTATTACAGTAATTGCATTAATTACTATTTATTTAAAAGCAAAAGGATTATTGCCACAAGTAAATGATAGTCATATTCATGATTTAGCAAAATTCATGTTTGGTATTAGTATTTTCTGGACATACTTATGGTTCTCTCAATTTATGCTAATCTGGTACTCAAACATTCCAGAAGAAGTAACTTACTTTGTAACAAGAATTGAAGATTATAAATTACCATTCTTTGGTATGGTAGCAATGAATTTTATTTTCCCATTATTACTATTAATGAATAGCGATTATAAGCGTATTCCATGGTTTGTAGTTATGGCAGGAGTAGTTATTTTAGCAGGACACTATTTAGATATATTTAATATGATTATGCCTGCAACAGTAGGTGATAGATGGTATATTGGTATGCCAGAAATAGGAGCTATACTATTATTCGCAGGATTATTTATGCTTATAGTATTCTATGCTCTATCTAAAGAATCGTTGACAGCAAAAGGAAACCCTTTTGTAAAAGAAAGTGAACATTTCCATTATTAATAAAAATAAATAAAGAAGAAAGACAACAATGACGGCTTTATTATCAATTTTAGTTTTAGTATTTATTTTCGTTGCTATCTGGCAAATGGTTAAAATTTTTGATTTAACTCAAGCAGGACAGACAACTAATAATAATCAAGTTGCAAACGATAACGACAATAAGATTAATGGTTATTTAATGATAGCTTTCTTAATCTTCATTTATGTAATTACAATCGTTTGTTTTGTAAAATGGGGAGATTTACCATTAATGTCAAATTCTGCTTCAGAACATGGACCAGGAGTAGATAGTCTTATGGTAATTTCTATGATAGTTATCTTCTTTGTGCAAACGGTAACACAGTTTTTATTACACTATTTTGCTTTTAAATACAGAGGAGAAAAAGGAAAAAAAGCCTTGTTTTTTGCAGATAATAATAAATTAGAAGCTATCTGGACAATTATACCAGTAATTGTATTAGCAGGTTTAATTATACAAGGATTATTTACTTGGACTAGTATAATGAACATTGAAGAAACAGAAGACACTTTAGTTGTAGAGTTGTATGCACAGCAATTTAACTGGAAAGCAAGATATGCTGGAGCAGATAATACTTTAGGTAAAGCAAATGTTAGATTAATTGATATCAATAGTGCAAACGAACTAGGTGTTGATGTGTCAGATCCTAATGCTCAAGATGATGTAATCGTTAAAGAACTTCATTTACCAATAGGTAAACCAGTTATATTTAAAATGCGTTCTCAAGATGTATTACATTCTGCTTATATGCCACACTTTAGAGCACAAATGAACTGTGTTCCAGGTATGATAACTCAATTTGGATTTACACCTACTGTAACTACAGCACAAATGCGTGAAACAGAAGAGATGAAAGAGAAAGTTGCAAACATAAATAAGATTAGACAAAAGAACAGTAAAGCTTTAATGGCAGAAGGAAAAGAAACTTTAGAGCCTTATGAGTTTGATTACTTATTAATTTGTAACAAAATTTGTGGTACATCTCACTACAATATGCAAATGAAGATTATTGTAGAAACTCAAGAAGAGTATGATGCATGGATGAAAGAGCAAAAACTATTTGCTAATTCATTAGTTAAAAATTAAATAATAAAGAAATTTTAAAAATAGATTTTAGATTATGTCAGCACACGTAGAAGAACATGGACATGACGATCATGGTCATCATCATAAAGAAACATTCATAACTAAATACATATTTAGTCAGGATCATAAAATGATTGCAAAGCAGTATTTAATTACTGGTTTAATCATGGGTATTATTGGTGTGGTGATGTCAATCATGATGCGTATTCAAATCGCTTGGCCAGAAGAAGCAAACCCAATGTTTGAAGCTTTATTAGGTAAATGGGCTCCAGATGGTGTAATGAGTGCAGATATTTATCTTGCTTTAGTTACTATTCATGGTACTATTATGGTCTTTTTTGTATTAACAGCAGGTTTAAGTGGTACGTTTAGTAACTTATTAATCCCATTACAAATTGGAGCACGTGACATGGCATCAGGTTTCTTAAACATGATATCATATTGGTTGTTTTTCTTGTCTAGTGTTATAATGGTTTGTTCTTTCTTTGTAGAAGCACGGACCAGCAGCAGCAGGTTGGACAATATATCCACCATTAAGTGCTTTGCCTATGGCTCAAGGAGGTTCTGGTTTAGGTATGACCTTATGGTTAGTATCTATGGCTATATTTATTGCATCGTCATTATTAGGATCTTTAAATTATGTGGTTACAGTAATTAATTTACGTACAAAAGGAATGTCTATGACAAGACTACCTTTAACAATTTGGGCATTTTTTGTAACAGCAATTATAGGTATAGTATCATTCCCTGTTTTATTATCTGCAGCATTATTATTAATAATGGATAGAAGTTTCGGTACATCGTTCTTCTTATCAGATATATTCATTCAAGGAGAAGTATTACATTATCAAGGAGGTTCTCCAGTATTATTTGAGCACCTATTTTGGTTCTTAGGTCACCCAGAAGTATATATTGTATTATTACCAGCATTAGGTATTACTTCAGAAATTATTGCAACAAACTCACGTAAACCAATTTTTGGTTATCGTGCAATGGTTGCATCTATTTTAGCAATTGCATTTTTATCTACAATTGTTTGGGGTCACCATATGTTTATCTTAGGAATGAATCCATTCTTAGGATCAGTATTTACATTTACAACATTATTAATTGCAATTCCTTCAGCAGTAAAAGCATTTAATTATATAACCACACTCTGGAAAGGTAATCTCCAGTTAAATCCCGCCATGCTATTCTCAATTGGATTAGTATCAACATTTATTACAGGTGGATTAACAGGTATTATTTTAGGAGATAGTGCATTAGATATTAACGTACACGATACTTATTTTGTTATTGCTCACTTTCACTTAGTAATGGGTATATCTGCATTATATGGTTTCTTTGCAGGAGTATATCATTGGTTCCCTAAAATGTTTGGTCGTATGCTAAACAAAAACTTAGGATATGTACACTTTTGGGTAACAGCAGTATGTGCTTACGGAGTATTTTTCCCAATGCACTTTATAGGTATGGCAGGTTTACCAAGACGTTATTATACAAACACAAATTTTCCATTGTTTGATGATTTAGCAAGTGTAAATGTAGTTATAACAATATTTGCTATTGTAGGTAGTGTATTCCAAATAGTATTTATTTATAATTTCTTTTCTAGTATTTTCTACGGAAAGAAAGCAGAACAAAACCCATGGAAATCTAATACATTAGAATGGACAACACCAGTAGAACATATTCATGGAAACTGGCCAGGAGAAATTCCTCATGTACACAGATGGGCTTATGATTATAGTAAACCAGGTCATGATGAAGATTGGGTTTCTCAAATTACACCTTTAAAAGAAGGTGAAGAAGAATTACAACACTAAAAAATTCCTTAAAAAAAGGAATCTCTTAAAAAGAGTTTATATAATATTGAAAAGCCTTTCTATAAAACAGAAAGGCTTTTTCATTATATTTACTTAAATTTATTAATATGATTACCGCTTTCGCGGAAAGTGAGCATGAACGAAAACCTTGATCCAACAAACGAAAATTTTTCTTCAGAAGAACTTGATGTCGAAAAACAATTAAGACCCTTATCATTTAATGATTTTACAGGTCAAGACCAAGTTTTAGAAAACCTTCAAATATTTGTACAAGCAGCAGTAGGTCGTGATGAAGCTTTAGATCATACTCTATTTCATGGTTCACCAGGTTTGGGTAAAACAACATTAGCAAATATATTGGCTAATGAGTTAGGTGTAGGTATTAAAGTAACATCAGGTCCAGTGTTGGATAAACCAGGAGATTTAGCAGGATTATTGACTAATCTAGACGATAGAGATGTCTTATTTATAGACGAAATCCATCGTTTAAGCCCAATTGTAGAAGAGTATTTATATTCTGCAATGGAAGATTATAAGATTGATATTATGATAGAGTCTGGTCCAAATGCTAGAACCGTTCAAATCAATCTTAATCCATTTACTTTAGTTGGTGCAACAACACGTTCTGGATTACTTACAGCTCCAATGCGTGCACGTTTTGGTATTCAAAGTAGACTACAATATTATAAAACAGATTTATTAACCACTATCATTCAACGAAGTGCAGATATATTAAATGTACCAATTTCTATGGAAGCAGCAATAGAAATTGCTGGTCGTAGTCGTGGTACACCTAGAATTGCAAATGCTTTATTACGTCGTGTGCGTGATTTTGCACAAATAAAAGGTAATGGAAGTATCGATATTAAAATTGCCAGATATAGTCTGGAAGCTTTAAATGTTGACGCTTATGGTTTAGATGAAATGGATAATAAAATATTATCCACTATCATCGATAAATTTAAAGGAGGTCCAGTTGGTATTAGTACAATTGCAACAGCAGTTAGCGAAAGTACAGAAACCATTGAGGAAGTGTATGAACCTTTTTTAATCCAACAAGGCTTTATTATGCGTACACCAAGAGGACGAGAGGTAACAGAATTAGCCTATAAACATTTAGGTAAAATTAAAGGACCAACACAAGGTGGTTTGTTTTAATTTGTATTTCTGAGAATCGCAAAGCATCTCTATATAAAAGATATAAATGAAAAAGAAAATACCAGAAGTTTCACTTTCAAAATTTATTAAGCATTCTTTAGAGATTCTTAAAAATCCATTACCATTTCACAATAAAAATTTTACCGAAAAAGGAGATGTATTCAAGTTAAATGTTGGGTTTAATTCCAAAATTTATTTTTGTCGTGATGCAGCTTTAGCACAATACGTACTTCAAAAAAATCAAAGAAATTATGTTAAATCTAAAATTCAAACAGTAGATTTAGTGAAATATGTAGGAGAAGGTTTATTAACTTCTGAAGGAGAAAAATGGAAAAAACAACGTAAGATGATGCAACCTGCTTTTCATAAAAAGCAATTGCAGAATTTAATAAGCGGAATGCAAGACACCATAATCTCAGAATTTAAAAAAATTAAAACTAATAAAACCATAGACCTTTTTCCAATTTTAAATGATTTAGCTTTCCAAACCGTTGTAAAATCTTTATTTACAAAAGCAGCTAAAGAAAAAGACATGGAAAGACTTCAGTTTATAACAGAAGCCAATCAACGCATGTTAGTAAAAGAATTGCGTCAACCATATTTAGGTTGGTGGTTTAAACTTGGAGGCGAATTAAATAAACAATTACAATTATCTGAAGAGGCTAGAACAATTTTAAAACAAATTGTAGAGGATAGAAAAACGTCTGGTAAGCGTTATGATGACCTATTGGATATGTTGTTAGAAACAAAGTACGATGATGGAGAGGGTATGTCAGAAAAACAACTGATTGACGAAATCCTAATTATTTTTGCAGCAGGACACGAGACCACATCCAATGCATTAACATTTACGTTTCAGTTGTTAGCTAAACATTCAGAATGGCAAGACCAAATTTTTAACGAATGGAAAAATTTAGAAGGTGACAATGTAGATTTAATGACACGAATTGCGACGTCAAAAATATGTCAACAAGTTATAGAGGAGTCTATGCGTTTGTATCCACCAGCTTATTTTATAGATCGTGTAAATCTTGAAAATGATAGTTTTAATGATTTAGAGTTTGAAGCTGGAAGTAACTTGTTATTTTCAATTTTTGAAATACATAGACATCCAGAATTATGGGATAATGCTAACGTTTTTTTACCTGAACGATTTGCAGAAGGAGGACGACAATATTCTTCTCAATATTTTCCTTTTGGAGCTGGTCCAAGAAAATGTATAGGTAATAACTTTGCAATGTTTGAAATGATTATTGCGGTTACAGAATTAGTGAAAAATTATAAAATGTATCCAGAATTTGAGGATATTGATATCACACCATTAATAACATTAAAACCCAAAAACGCTTATATTAGATTTGAAAAAAGATAAATTTAATGAATATGTCATTCAGAGCGAAGCGATCAATCTAAATGATTAACAACAAAGCTAAATACACAAAACAGATTAAAACCGAAGCTAAACGCTTGGGTTTTTTGTCTTGTGGAATTAGTAAGGCAGAGTTTTTAGAAGTAGAAGCACCTCGATTGGAAAAATGGTTAAACAACAATATGCATGGTCAGATGCAATACATGGAAAACCATTTTGATAAACGATTAGATCCAACAAAATTGGTGGAAGATTCTAAGTCAGTAATATCACTACTACTCAATTATTACCCTAAAGACACTCAAAATCAAAATACATTTAAGCTATCCAAATACGCTTATGGTCAAGATTATCATCATGTAATAAAATCTAAACTTAAAGAGTTAACCCATTTTATACATGATCAAATTGGAGAAGTTTCTGGTCGTGCATTTGTAGATTCTGCACCAGTTTTAGATAAAGCTTGGGCTGCAAAATCTGGTTTAGGATGGATTGGCAAGCATAGTAATTTATTGACTCAACAAGTGGGTTCGTTTTATTTTATTGCCGAACTAATCATTGATTTAGATTTAGACTATGATACTCCTGTAACTGATCATTGCGGAACATGTACAGCTTGTATTGATGCATGTCCAACACAAGCTATAACAGAGCCTTACGTTGTAGATGGTAGTAAATGTATTAGTTATTTTACTATAGAGCTAAAAGATCAGTTGCCAAATAGTATGAAAGGTCAATTTGATGATTGGATGTTTGGTTGTGATGTATGTCAAGATGTATGTCCTTGGAATAAGTTTTCAAAACCACATAATGAGCCATTATTTAATCCACATCCAGAATTGTTAGATATGACTAAAAAAGATTGGGAAGAAATAACAGATGATGTATTTAAAAAAGTGTTTAAAAACTCAGCAGTAAAACGCACAAAATTTTCAGGATTACAACGTAATATTAGTTTTTTAAAACCAAATTAGTAGATTCTCGTTTAATAAGTTTTGTATTAAGTTCTATTATTTTTGGAATGATAGGCTCATCTTTTTTAACTTTTTTAATTTCTTTATATAATTGTTTAAAAGCTGTTTTACCCATTAAATAACCTGGTTGGTCAATGGTACTTAAAGTGGGAGAGATTACAGAAGACATAAACCAATTACTAAAGCCAACAATAGAAATATCTTCTGGAATTTTAACACCTAATTTATTAAATTCCGAAATGGCACCAATTGCTACTAAATCAGTATTAATAAAAATGCCATCAACATCATCATGATCTTCTAATAATTGTTTAGCGGTATTTTTACCATCTTCAAAACTAGTGTCTCCACAGTCACATATATAGACTAAAGAAGGGTCGTAAGGCAAGTTGTTATCCAATAAGGCTTTCTTGTAACCAAGAAACCTGTCTATTGAGTTTTGTGGTAAAAGCGGTCCTCTAAAATGAGCAATTCTTTTACAACCAATATCAATCAAGTGTTGCGTAGCTGCATAAGCAGCTTTCCTGTCGTCAATTATAACTTTAGAGCATTTAACAATTTTAGCTATTTTGTCAAACATCACTAAAGGTGTTTCGTTTGATATAACGGAGTTTAAATGATTATAATCAGCAGTCTCATTTGCTAATGAAATTAAAATACCATCCACTCTTTTGCTTAAAAGTAATTCAATTTGTTTTTTTTCTAAATCATAAGATTCATTAGATTGTAATGTGATAACTAAATACCCTTTTTTTTCTGCTTGTGATATTATTCCTTTTATCACACTAGAGAAAAAATGATGTACTATTTCTGGAACTATTAAGCCTATAGTTTTTGATTCTTTAGTTCTTAAATTAACAGCAAATGCATTAGGCTTATAATTTAAAGTTAATGCTAATTCTTTAACTAAAGCTTTAGTTTTTTTACTAACATCTGGATAGTCTTTTAAAGCTTTTGAAACTGTGGTAATAGATATACCCAAAGTTTCTGCTATTTGTTTTAAAGTTACAGGTTTCAATTTTAATATTTTTTATAAATGTAATTAAAATAAAAAAAAGAAAACGAAAACGTTTTCGTTAATTTCGAAAACGTTTTCGTTGATAAAAACTTAAAATTTACGCTTCTTAATTATAAATTTATAAAATATTAAACTAATTTATTACTAATTAATTAAATTTAGATAAGATGAATTCAACCAAAACAAAATGGATTTTTTTAGCAATCATGCTATTATCAGTGTCTTTTATTGTTGCACAATCAACTATTTCTGGAACTGTTAAGGATGGAAATGGAGAACCTCTTGTAGGTGTAAATGTTACTTTAGAAGATACTAGCAAAGGTTCTCAAACAGATTTTGATGGTAACTATTCAATTACAAATGTTGAAGATGGTACATATCAATTAAACGCTTCCTATATAGGATTTGCTTCTACATCTAAAAGCGTAACTGTAAATGGACAATCTGTAGTTACGAATTTTATATTATCAGAAGACTTAGAGTCTTTAGATGAAGTTATTATTACTGGTGTAGTAAACCCAAAATCTAGATTAGAATCTAGTGTCTCAGTATCCTCTATTGGTACAAAACTTATCGAGCAAGCTGCGCCAAGATCAACGGGAGAGATTTTTAGAAACATTCCTGGTGTAAGAGCAGAATCTTCTGGTGGAGAAGGTAATGCAAACTTTAATGTTCGTGGTGTACCTGTATCTTCAGGTGGGTCAAGATATTTACAATTACAAGAAGATGGATTACCTGTAATGTTATTTGGTGATACTTCATTTGGTAATTCTGACAATTGGATTAGAGCAGATGCTAATATAGGAAGAATAGAAGCGATTAGAGGTGGTTCTGCATCAACGCAAACATCAAATGAACCAGCAGGAATAATTAACCTAATTAGTAAAACTGGTAATACTGAAGGAGGATCAATTTCTACCAGTACAGGTTTAGATTTTAATTCAAATAGATTAGATTTTGAATATGGTACGCCATTAGCTAATGGTATAACATATCATATTGGTGGTTTTTTAAGAACAGGAGAAGGACCAAGAGAAACTGGCTTTAATGCAAATAAAGGTGGTCAGCTGAAAGCAAATATCACTAAGCAATTTAAGACAGGATACATTCGTACTTATTTTAAATTTTTAAATGATAGGTCTCCAATGTATCTGCCAATGCCAATGTTGTTAGAAGGTACGGACGATAATCCAACCTATTCAAACCTTCCAGGTTTTGACATCACAACAGATGGTTTACAAACTAAATATTTACAAGAAAGCGCAGGCCCTACAAGTAGTGATAGAAATAGAAGCGTAAGAGATGTAAGAGATGGTAACAATGCGATTTCTCAAGCATTTGGTTTAGAATTTTCTTTTGATTTAGGAGAAGGTTGGAAAATTAGTGAAAAAGGAAGAATAGCCTTTAACAAAGGGGGTTGGATTGCTCCATTTTCAGCAGGATTTGGAGAAACAAATAGTTTTGTAGCAGGCTTACCTGTACCACAACCAGTATCATTATCTTATGCTGATGATGGATCTGCTTATGCACCATCAAATGGTTTAATTCAAAACATACATATGTTTGATACAACTCAAGACAATTTAAATAACATTGTTAATGATATTAAAATTAGCAAAAAAATAAACGATAATATTGGTGTAACATTAGGTTACTTTACTGCAAGTCAAAACACAAAAATATCTTGGCAATGGAATGCTTTCTTGCAAGAAGTAAAAGGTGGTGGAGAAGCAAGATTAGTTAATATAGATGGTTTGTCAAGAGGTGGTCAGTATGCGTATGGAACACCAGTTTGGGGAAATTGTTGTCAACGTAAATACAATACGCAACATACAGTAAGTGCTCCGTATTTAGGTGTAGATGCGGATTTAACTGAAAAATTGAATTTTGACGGAAGTATAAGATTTGATAAAGTTAGAGTAGATGGGACAATTGCTACAGGAAATCAAGTTGGAGCTTTTGATGTAAATCAAAATACAATTATCGAACCTATAGAGCAAAATGTACCAATTGTACAATTAAATCAAAACCAAATTATTGGAGATGAATATGATTTTGTATCCTATTCAGCAGGTTTAAATTATAAATTTAATAATGATGCAGCTGTATTTGCAAGATATAGTTTAGGCGCTTCAGGTAGAGCAGCAGATAGAAATAGTTATGGAGCAGATGGTACTGCAGACGTACAATATGATGAAGTATCACAATTTGAAGCAGGACTAAAAAAACGTTTTGAAAAAGGAACACTTTACGTAACCGCATTTTCAAGTGTTACAGATGAAGCTGCTGGATTTGAACTTCAAAATACCGTTGGTAGTAAATACCAGGCGACTGGTTTAGAAGTTGAATCTGCATGGGTTTTAGGTGATTTTACAGTTTCTGGATCTGCTACATATACAAAAGCTGAAATTAAAGAAGATAGAGGTGGTGCAGGTGCAAATAATGGTAAAACACCAAGAAGACAAGCAGATTTTTTATATAATTTATCTCCTTCTTATGTTTTTGGGAATGATAATCAACATTTACTTGGTGTAACGATATTAGGTACAAGCAAATCTTTTGCTACAGATGCAAATGATTTAATACAACCAGGATATGCATATGTTAATTTATTAGCAAAAGTAGGACTTACTAAAGGACTATCTTTAGGGCTTAATATAAATAACCTTTTTGATACAGTAGGTATTACAGAAGTAGAAGGTGTAGATGGACCAGCTATTAATGGTACAGATCGTTATGTAAGAGCTAGGTCAATTACAGGTCGTTCTTCTACCTTATCATTACAATATAAATTTTAGTAGAAAATAAAGAAGTTAAATTAAGTTTTTTTTGAGTGTTTAATTTGGGTTGGTAGTTTTGTAAATTAGTATCAACCCATTTTAATTTATTTTATGATGAAGTCAATTTCTATAGTTACTATTTTTTACTTGTTTTTTTTAAGCTGTAATACTTTTCAAAGTAATAGTTTAAATCAGACAGAACCTAAACAAGCTAGCAAAACAATAATAGTATATGGAAGTGATACATGTCATTATTGTATTGACACAAAAAAATTCTTAGAAGAAAATAAAATAGCTTTTAAGTTTTATGATATAGATAGAAATGATGAGGCTTTAAAAGAAATGCTCAATAAATTAACTAAAGCAAAAATTGATGTATCAGACTTAAAAATTCCAGTTATTGACAAAAACGGAGAATTATTTATGAATGACGGAGATTTTGATGATTTTCTTAAAAAATTAAAAGACTAATGACACTAAAAAAACCAAAATTAAGCTTTTGGCAAATACTGAATATGAATGTTGGATTTTTTGGAATCCAATACAGTTTTGGTTTACAACAAAGTGCAGTAACACCAATCTACGATTTTTTAGGCGCAAGCCCAGATCAGATTCCTATTTTACACCTTGCTGGTCCAGTAACAGGATTGTTAGTTCAGCCAATTATTGGAGCATTAAGTGATAAAACATGGAGTCCAAAATTTGGAAGACGTAAGCCTTTTTTCTTAATTGGAGCAATACTATGTAGTTTGACGTTGTTAGCGTTTCCGTTTAGTAGTTCTTTATGGATGGCAGCAGGTTTGTTATGGGTTTTAGATGCTGGTAACAATACAGCAATGGAACCTTATAGAGCTCTTATAGCTGATAAATTGGATGATGATCAGCAACCCTTAGGATTTCAAATGCAAAGCTTTTTTACAGGCTTAGGACAGGTTTTAGCTAATTTATCGTTATTTATATTTCCTCTGATATTTATTGGTATGACAGGTTCATTACCTACTTGGGTGTATGCCTCTTTTTTCTTAGGCGCTTTTTGTTCTATAGCTTCTATTTTATGGAGTATTAGTAAAACAAAAGAAATTCCACCTACAAAAGAAGAGCTAGAGAAACTTAAAAGTGAAAAACGAAGTGTTTTGGGACCTCTATTAGAAATTTTTGCAGCTATTAAAGATATGCCAAAAGTGATGTGGCAACTAGCATTAGTCTATTTGTTTCAATGGTATGCTTTGTTTTGTTATTGGCAAAACTCATCAAAGAGTGTGGCGCTTTCAGTCTGGAATACTACACCAGATAATAAAGAAGTGTATAGTGAGGCTGTAAGTTGGACAGGTTTAGTTAATGGATGGTACAACGTAGTAACATTTTTAGTTGCATTTGCACTAGTAGGGTTTGCAAAAAAATATAGCCCCAAAAAAGTACACGCTTTTTGTTTGATTGTTGCAGCATTTGGCTTTTTAGCTTTTCCTCACATAGAAAATAAGAATTTATTATTTTTCGCAATCACAGGATTTGGTATTGGATGGGCAAGTATGATGGGTATACCGTATTTAATGGTAGTCTCAGAAATACCAAAGGAAAGATATGGCGTGTATATGGGAATTATAAATATGATGATTGTAATACCTATGATTTTACAAACACTATCATTTGGTTACATACTAAAACATTTCTTAAATAACGATCCTAGAAATGCTATAACATTTGCAGGAATTCTTTTAATCATAAGTGCGTTTTTAACGCTACTTATTAAAAGTAAAAAAGTAACAAATGACGTTAAATTTGTCCCAACAGGACATTAGTTTAAATGAAATTAATAAATATGAAAAACATAGACATTCTATGTGTAGGAGAGGTTCTTGTTGACTTTATTGGTCATCAATCAGAAGTTCTAATTGATGATACCAGAGACTATCACAGATACTTAGGAGGTTCTCCAACAAATGTAGCGATGAACTCAGCAAGATTAGGGTTGCAATCAGCAATGGTAGCGACTGTAGGAGACGATGGTTTTGGAGATTATATTTTTAAAAGATTTTCTGAAGTTGATGTGAATACCGATAATGTAAAAATAGTAAAAGACAAGCCTACAAGTGTCATTTTTGTGTCAAGGTCAGAAACTACTCCAGACTTTATCCCTTTTAGAGAAGCTGACGCTTTAATAACAGAGCAACAAATAACTAAAGAAATATTATTGAAAACTAATATTTTTCATACAACATGCTTTGCTCTAAGTAAAAACCCTGCACAAACAACAATTATCAAAAAAGCTGAAGAAGCTTTTAAACTAGGATGTCAATTAAGCATAGATGTAAATTATTCTAGTAAATTATGGAGTAATAAAGAAGAAGCTATTAGTATACTAAAGTTGTATTGCAAGTTTAATCCTCTAGTAAAGATAAGTGAGGATGATATGTTTAGACTTTTTGAGGATACTTTATCTCATGACCAAATATTTGAATTTTTTCACAAAGAAGGTGTTGATTTAGTCTGTTTAACTTTGGGGTATAAAGGGGTAAAGTTATCTCAAAAAGGTAAAAAAATAATAGAAATGCCTGCAATAAAAATTGAAAAAGTAATGGATGCAACAGGTGCAGGTGACGCCTTTTGGTCAGGATTTTTGTTTGCTTATATAAAGAAAAAAACTATCAAAGAATGCTTAGAAGTTGCTTTAAAATTAGCAGCTCTTAAATTGCAAAACGTAGGAAGGTTGCCAGACAATATAAACATACTTTCCAAACTTTTATAATTAAAACAAAATGCAAAAAGAAGCAAATAATAACGCTATTTTAAATGGTGTGATGCTTAACGCTTATCCAGATAGTATAGGAGAAAAATGGAGCGATACCATAAGTATGCTTCAAAAACCAGAATTTAAAGATGTTTTTTCACTGTTTTATGTGTTGCCAACCTTTTTTAATAGCGATTTAGATAGAGGATTCTCAATTGTAGATTATAATATTAACCAAGAATTGGTGTCTAAAGAAGATTTAAAAACTTTAGATAAACTTAATATCAAACTTAAGTTTGATATTGTTTTAAATCACTTGTCTGTAGCATCTCCTCAATTTAAAGATTTATTAAAACATGGAGATCAATCAAAGTTCAAAGATTTTTTTATTAACTGGAATACCTTTTGGCAAGATCATGGCGATTTAAACGAAGAGGGAATAGTTATTCCTAAAAATCAGTATTTAGACAAATTGTTTATGCGTAAAGCTGGACTTCCAATATTAAAAGTACCATTTCCAGATGGTAGCGAGCAACCTTATTGGAATACCTTTTATCAAGAAATAAAGTACCATCCAATTTCAATAGAAGACTTAAAAAATGTAAAACAATTGTCTTCAAATCAAACAAAGTTAATTTGCGATAGAGTCAATCAAGTAATTCAAGACAGTCAAGATATTTCAACTTTAAATTTTGACACTGCAAACCATCTTAAAAGTGAAATTATTGAAGTTGTCAATAAAAAACGAACGTATTTAGGACAAATGGATGTTAACGCAAAATCACCATTAGTATGGGATTTTTATGAAGACACCTTATCTAAGGTTAAAAGTTTTGGAGGCCAAATATTAAGATTAGATGCATTCGCCTATTTGCATAAACAAGTTGGTCAATCAAACTTTTTTAATAAACCAGGTACTTGGCAGTATCTGGAAAGAATAAAACAAATAGCACAAAAAAACAACCTCATGTTATTGCCAGAAATCCACGCAGAATATGGTTTAGGGTTACACGAGGAAGTTGCAAACAAAGGTTATTTTATTTACGATTTTTTTCTACCAGGATTAGTTATCCATACCCTTGAGACAGCTAATAATAAAGCCATTTTAAAATGGGCTAATGAGATTATCACTAAAGGATACAAGACCGTTAATATGTTAGGCTGTCATGATGGTATTCCTGTTTTAGATTTAAAAGGAAAAGAAGTAAATGGCTCTTATAACAAAGGATTACTGAAAGATGAAGAAATTGAAACTATAATGAATACCATTATAGAACGTGGTGGACGAGTTAAAAATTTATATGGACCCTCAGGTAAAAAAATATCTTACTATCAAGTAAATGCAACCTTTTTTAGTGCATTAGGAGAAGACGAACAAAAAATGTTATTAGCCAGAGCAATACAATTATTTATGCCTGGAATTCCTCAAATATGGTATCTGGATATTTTTGAAGGAAAAAACAATTATGAAGCTGCAGATAATGCAGGAAGCGGTGGGCATAAAGAAATAAACAGGACAACGTTAAGTTTAAACCACATTAATAAAGGACTAAAAAAGCAAAGCGTTTTAAATCAATTAGAAATTATTAAATTAAGAAATACCTCTAAAGCTTTTCAAGGAGAAGTTTCATTTAATAACAATTCTGAAAACATTATAGATGTTTTATGGAAAAATGAAGGCAGTTCGGTACACTTAAAAGCAAATCTTAAAACATTTTCATTTAATATTACTTGCACAGAAAATAATGAAACTAAAGTTTTAACCTACTAAATTTATATTTCAAAAATCCCTAAAAACTCTGTACTGTTTTTCTATACTCTTTTCTCATAAAAACTTACATTTGTATTTCATAGTGTAATCAAAAAAAGTATGAGTAAACAAAGCAAAAGAAGAGAGGCCTTAGTCTATCATGCTAAACCAACTCCTGGAAAAATAAAAGTAGTTCCTACTAAAAAATATGCGACCCAACGTGACTTAGCGTTAGCATATTCTCCTGGTGTTGCAGAGCCTTGCTTAGAGATTGAAAAAGACAAAAATAATGCTTATAAATATACAGCTAAAGGTAATTTAGTTGCAGTAATATCTAACGGAACAGCAGTGTTAGGTTTAGGTAATATTGGACCAGAAGCCTCAAAACCTGTAATGGAAGGTAAAGGTCTTTTATTTAAAATATTTGCAGATATTGATGTTTTTGATATTGAAGTAGATACAGAAAATGTTGAAGAGTTTATTCAAACAGTAAAAATGATTGCACCAACTTTTGGTGGAATAAATTTAGAAGATATTAAAGCTCCTGAAGCTTTTGAGATTGAAAAACGTTTAAAAGCAGAATTAGATATTCCTGTAATGCATGATGACCAGCATGGTACAGCAATTATTTCTGCAGCTGCATTATTAAATGCATTAGAACTTTCAGAAAAAAATATAGAAGACGTAAAAATTGTCGTTAGTGGTGCAGGAGCAGCAGCAATTTCTTGTACAAGATTGTACTTAGCTTTTGGAGCAAAACGTGAAAACGTAGTGATGCTTGATAGTAAAGGTGTTATTAGAAAAGATAGAGATAGTTTAACTTCCCAAAAGGCAGAGTTTGCAACAGACAGAAAAATAGATACACTGGATGAAGCAATGGTAGATGCAGATGTATTTATTGGCTTATCAACCTCAGATATTGTTAGTCCAAATATGTTATTAGCGATGGCTAAAAATCCTATTGTATTTGCAATGGCTAACCCAGATCCTGAAATAAAATATCAATTAGCGGTAGATACTAGAGATGATATTATCATGGCAACTGGACGAAGCGATCATCCTAATCAAGTAAACAATGTACTTGGTTTTCCTTTTATTTTTAGAGGTGCTTTAGATGTTAGAGCATCAGCTATTAATGAAGCAATGAAGATGGCTGCAGTTAAAGCTTTAGCAGAATTAGCAAAAGAGCCAGTACCAGAACAAGTTAATATTGCTTATGGAGAAACACGCTTAACGTTTAGTAAAGAGTATATCATCCCTAAACCATTTGACCCTCGTTTAATTGCAACTGTGCCTCCAGCTGTAGCTAAAGCAGCAATGGAAAGTGGTGTAGCAAAATACCCTATTGAGGATTGGCAAAAATATGAAGACGAATTATTGAGTCGATTAGGTAATGATAATAAGATTGTAAGATTATTATTAAACAGAGCTAGATTAAACCCAAAACGAGTGGTATTTACAGAAGCAGACTCTATTGACGTATTAAAAGCTGCTCAAATTGTTTTTGAAGAAGGTATTGCTATTCCAATTTTATTAGGTAGAAAAGATGAAATTGAGCGTTTGAAAGAAGAATTAGAATTTGATGCAGATGTTTTAATTATAGACCCAAAATCTGACGAACAACTTCAGCAAAAAAACGAATACGCTAAAGTATATTGGGAACAAACCAGAAGAAAAGGAGTCACTTTAATTCTTGCAGAAAAATTAATGAGAGAGCGTAACTATTTTGCTGCTATGATGGTAAATTTAGGGGATGCAGATGCTTTAATCTCTGGTTTTTCGCGTAGCTACCCTTCTGTAGTAAAACCAATGTTGGAACTTATTGGTTTAGCACCTGGATCTACAAGAATTGCAACTACAAATGTTATGATGACGGAACGTGAACCAATGTTTTTAAGCGATACATCTATAAATATAAATCCTTCAGCGCAAGACTTGACCAAAATAGCTCAAATGACAGCTAAAGTGGTTAAAATGTTTGGAATGGAACCTGTTATGGCAATGACATCATATTCTAATTTTGGGTCTTCAAAAGACCAAACCGCAACTAAAGTTAGAGAAGCAGTGTCATATTTACACAGAAGACATCCTGATTTATTAGTAGATGGAGAGTTACAAACAGATTTTGCTCTAAATAGTAAAATGCTTCAAGATATTTTTCCGTTTTCTAAATTGTCTGGAAAAAAAGTCAACACACTTATTTTTCCAAATTTAGAATCCGCAAATATTACTTACAAATTATTAAAAGAGCTTAATAAAGCAGAGTCAATTGGACCAATAATGATGGGAATGCGTAAACCTGTTCATATATTGCAATTAGATGCTAGTGTTGACGAAATTGTTAATATGACAGCAATAGCTGTTATTGATGCACAACAAAAGGAAAAACAAGAACAAAACCTTAATAATAAGAACTAAATTATAGTACAGATAATTTTCTTACATTTGGAGGTTTAACAGCAACAATTACATGATTACACACATACAAGGAAAATTAGTAGAGAAGAATCCTACAGATGTCGTTATAGACTGTAATGGTGTTGGTTATAAAATTAATATTTCGTTACATACATATTCGCAAATTCCAGAACAAGAAGCTTTAAAATTATATACTCATCTTCATATTAGAGAAGATGCACATACGCTATATGGTTTTGCTTCTCTTGCAGAAAGAGAATTGTTTAGACTATTAATTTCTGTAAGTGGTATTGGAACCAATACTGCACGTACCATGTTGTCTTCTTTAACACCAAAACAAATTAGAGAAGGTATAGCTATAGAGGATGTTGCTTTAATTCAATCTATAAAAGGGATTGGACTTAAAACTGCCCAACGTGTCATTATAGATTTAAAAGATAAAATCTTAAAAATCTATGATATAGACGAAGTTTCTGTAAGCCAAAACAATACAAATAAAGATGAAGCGTTATCTGCTTTAGAGGTTCTTGGTTTTGCTAAAAAGCAAGCCGAAAAAGTTGTGGACAAAATTGTTATGACAGAGCCTGATGCTAACGTAGAAACTATTATTAAACTAGCCCTAAAAAATTTATAATTTATTTTGAATACAAATCAACATAGCTTTTATAAATCCCATAAATATTTATTGCTAACAGCATTTACGTTGTTAGTTTCAATATTTTCTTTTGCACAAGAGGATAATCAAGTAGAACAAGACAGTACTAAAACAGGTTTTAGTTTAGGTACATTAGAAATGCCAAACCCTACAAGTATAGAGTCAAGATATACTTATGATCCAATTACAGATCGATATATTTATACAGAATCTGTAGGTCAATTTAATATCAACTATCCAGTTATTTTATCACCACAAGAGTATCAAGATTTAGTATCTAAGGAAACTTTAAAATCGTATTACAAGGATAAAATAGATGCTTATGATGGTAAAAAAGGAGATGCAAAAGAAGCACAGAAAAATTTAATTCCAGAATTTTACGTTAACTCTAGTTTTTTTGAAAGTATTTTTGGAGAAGGTCCAATTTCAATAGTACCTCAAGGTACTGTAGAGATGGATTTAGGTGTGCTTTTTACAAAGCAAGATAACCCTTCTTTTTCACCTAGAAACAGACGTAATTTTTCTTTTGATTTTGATCAACGTATTAGCTTAAGCATGCTAGGTAAAGTTGGATCTAGGTTACAAGTAACAGCAAATTATGATACACAATCAACGTTTGATTTTCAAAATTTAATTAAATTAGAGTACACACCAACAGAGGACGATATTATTCAAAAAATTGAAGTTGGTAATGTTAGTATGCCAATTAATAGTTCTTTAATTTCTGGAGCACAAAGTTTATTTGGTGTTAAAACACAATTAAAATTTGGAAAGACAACTATTACAGGAGTATTCTCAGATCAACGTTCAGACGCTAGATCTGTAACTGCAGAAGGTGGTGGAACTATTGATGAATTTGAGTTTTTTATTAGAGATTATGATGAGAATCGTCACTTTTTCTTAGCACAATACTTCCGTAATAATTACGACGATGCATTAGCTAATTACCCTTTTATAAATAATAATATCCAAATTACTAGAATGGAAGTTTGGGTAACTAACAGGACTAATCGTACAGAAAATGTAAGAAACTTTGTAGCGTTTCAAGATTTAGGAGAAACTGATATTATTGGTAATCCAGGAGTAGCAGTGTCTGGAGGGATTAATGCGTTTCCGGATAATGGAAATAATGGTCTAGACCCAACAAATATAGGTAATGCTGGCTCACAATTAACAGAACAAGTTAGAGATATTGCTACAGTACAAAACGGAATATCTATTGCAGGATTTAATGAAGGTTTTGATTATGCAAAACAAGAAAATACTAGAAAATTATTAGAAGGTCAAGAATACACACTTAATACCCAATTAGGTTATATATCATTAAATCAACGTTTAAATAATGACGAGGTTTTAGCGGTTGCATACCAATATACAGTTGGTGGACAAGTATACCAAGTTGGAGAGTTTGCTAACGATGGTATAGGTGCAACAGATGTTGATGTTAATAGTCAAGGTCAAGTAACAAGTGTAACAAATAACGCATTAGTTTTAAAGTTATTAAAAAGTAGTATCACCAGTACAAGTCAACCTATTTGGGACTTGATGATGAAAAACATCTATAGTACAGGAGCTTATCAATTAACACAAGAAGATTTTAAACTTAACATTTTTTATAACGAGTCTGCTCCAGTAAATTATATTACTGCTGTAGAAGGGTCTCCTTTTGGGACTGATTTTGAAGGTAATCCAATAAACGAAACGACTCTACTACGTTTATTTAATTTAGATAAGTTAAATTATAATAATGATCCACAAGCAAATGGTGATGGGTTTTTTGATTTTGTTTCAGGCATTACTGTAATACCAGAAAACGGTAAAATAATATTTACTAAAGTAGAACCATTTGGTCGTTACCTATTTGATGTTTTAGATAATGATGGTAACACAGGAAACAATGCAACAGATTACGAAGCAGATACCTATACCAATTTAAATCAAGAAAAATACGTTTACGATTTATTATATAAAGAAACTAAGACTGCTGCTTTAGATGAAGTTGAAAAAAATAAGTTTCAAATAAAAGGTCGCTACAAATCTTCTGGAGGAGATGGTATTCCTATAGGAGGTTTTAATGTTCCAAGAGGTTCTGTACAAGTTACAGCTGGAGGACGTACTTTAGTTGAGGGTGTAGATTATACGGTAAATTATCAATTAGGACGTGTATATATTATTGATGAAGGTCTAAAAGCATCAAACGTACCAATTGAAGTGTCAACAGAAAACAACTCTATTTTTGGACAGCAAACAAAACGTTATACAGGTATTAATGTAGAGCATCAATTTAACGAAAACTTTGTTATTGGTGCAACTTACTTAAACCTTAATGAAAGACCAATTACACAAAAAGCAAATTATAATAGCGAGCCTATTAATAATACTATTCTTGGATTTAATACTAATTTTTCTTCAGAATTACCATTTTTATCAAGAATGGTAAATAAATTACCAAATATAGATACAGATGCAACGTCTAATATTTCTGTAAGAGGTGATTTTGCGTATTTATTACCAGGAGCACCTAAAGGAACCGATTTTAATGGAGAAGCTACTGCGTATATAGATGATTTTGAAGGTACACAAAATGGTATTGATCTTAAATCTGCACAAGCTTGGAGTATATCAAGTAGACCTTTAGATGTTAATGGAGTTTCTACCTTTGATGATAATGGAATTGAAAATGGTTATGGAAGAGCTATGCTTAACTGGTATTCTATTGATCCTATTTTTTATGGTAGTCAACGTCCTGGCGGAATTTCAGACGATGATATGTCAAGCCTGTATACAAGTCGTGTTTTTGTTAACGAATTATTCCCAGAACAAGACATAGCTCAAGGACAAACATCTGTATTAAACACTTTAGATTTAACGTATTATCCAGACGAACGTGGTCCTTATAACTTTCAACCAGGTACAGAAAATGGTACAATTACAGATCCTCAAAACAGTTGGGCAGGAATAACAAGACAGATAACATCTACAGATTTTGAACAAGCAAATGTAGAGTATATCGAGTTTTGGTTACAAGATCCTTTTCAAGAAAATGCAACTAATCCAGGAGGAAAGTTATTTATTAACTTAGGTAATATATCTGAAGATGTCCTTAAAGATGGACGTAAACAATATGAAAATGGGTTGCCTCAAGATGGTAATATTAGTTTATTACCGCAAACAGATTATCAATCTGTTGTGCCACAAAATCAAGCACTAATTTATGCGTTTGATACAACAGGTCAAGAACGTACAAATCAAGATGTTGGTTTTGATGGATATGATGATGCTGAAGAAGCAACTAACTTTCCAGCAGCTTTTAATGGTTTAACAGATCCAGCAAAAGATAATTATGCATATTATTTAAATGCAGAAGGAAGTCTATTTGATAGGTATAAAAACTACAATGGTTTAGATGGAAATTCACCAGATTCTTTTAGCGATACAGATAGAGGGTCTACAACACAACCAGATGTAGAAGATGTCAATCGTGACAATACCATGAATACCATTGATAGTTATTTTGAATATGAGGTAGAAATTACTCCAGCGACATTAAATATCAATAACGAATATATTGTAGATACAAAAAACGTCACAGATAATAATAACCCAAGAGTATTACCAAATGGTGATACAGCTTATCCAAAATGGTATCAGTTTAGGATTCCAATTCGTACAGACGATCAATATGTGGTTAATGGTATCACAGATTTACGTTCTATCAGATTTACAAGATTATATTTAAATGATTTTCAACAAAACACAACCTTAAGGTTTGGTAGTTTAGAATTGGTACGTAGTGACTGGAGACGTTATCAATTAGCATTAGATGGTGGAGCAACACCATTAGATTTTGAAGACACAGCATTTACAGTTGGAGCAGTAAGTACCCAAGAAAACGAAGGAAGCTATGTGTCTCCACCAAGCGTTGTACCAGAGCAATTAAATAATAACAACACTATTGTTGCTCAAAATGAGCAATCTCTTGTAGTTGATGTTTGCGATTTAAAAGCTAAAGACGCAAGAGGTGTATTTAAAAACATTAGTGTAGACATGCGTCAGTATAAAAAACTGAGAATGTTTATGCATGCTAGAGATGGAGAAACACCTGGATTAACAGATAACGAATTAGTAGGTTTTGTTAGAATGGGTAATGATTTAACCCAAAACTACTACCAAATAGAAGTGCCATTATCAGTATATACAGGAGGAGGAACAGCAGAAGACTATTGGCCAGCACAAAACGAAATTAATTTAGACCTAGAAGTTTTACAACGTATTAAATCTTTAGGGATTAGCGACCAAACCTTAACAAATGGAATTGCAAACTTTTATGATGTTATTGGAGAAGACTTAGTTCCTGTTGGAGATCCTTTTGATGGTTATGTTTCTGGTCAACAACGTGTAGCTATTAAAGGAAATCCAAACTTTGGAGATATCAGGACATTAATGGTTGGTGTTAAAAACGCCACTAATAATTTGCAATGTGGAGAAGTTTGGTTTAATGAATTACGTCTATCAGAATTAGATAATGAGGGTGGTTGGGCAGCAATTGTAACCGTAGATACACAATTAGCAGATTTTGCTAGTGTTAGTGCAACTGGTAGAATGAGTACTGCTGGATTTGGAAATGTTAACCAAGGACCAAGTGAGCGTAGTTTGGAAGATGTTAAGCAGTATGATGTTGTAACTAATGTAAATGTTGGACAATTATTACCTAAAAAATGGGGAATTCAAATCCCATTTAATTATGGTCAAGGTGTAGAGGTTATAACC